>JAHFPK010000169.1 GCA_023266715.1 Hyphomicrobiales bacterium
ATACCGCTCGTTTTCAACTTTGAGCAGGATGCCTTCGCCGCATTCTGGTCTTCAAATCCGGCAAGACGAACACGGTAGAAAACACCCTTGGTGCCGAGATCGGCTCGCACGACCACAGGCTTCTTGTCCGCAAGAAATTGATGCTTGGCTTTCATTTTCTTCCAGGTTGACCAGGCGCCATCCTCGCTGGTGGCAGAAGCCAATTGCACACTCCAGCCATCGGCAGGTGCAGCAACAGCGGGTTCTTCCTCAGCAATTTCATCAGCCGCTGGCGCGGCTGCTGCTGGTGTTTCTTCTTCGGCAACCGCAGGTTCGGCTACAACAGGTATTTCTTCTTCAGCGGCCGCAGGTGCTTCGTCGTCTTCAACCACTTCCACCGCAACGATTTTTTCTGCTTCAACAGGAATCCGGTCGACGATTTTGGCTGTTGCAGGCGCACTGATGGCCGAGGTCACAATGGGGTCGTTCGCACCTTCACTCAGCAATTCGCTGGTAGGTTCAATCGCCTTTGGCATATCGGGCTTGCGCACGGTGACTTGGCCACCACCAAAAACCGTGGAAGCAACATGAACTGGTTTGGTAACAACGCTGCCCTGCAGGGTCGCAAGCTTTTCAATGGCTTGGGTGAATTTCGGATTGGCCGCAACGGCGCGCTCCAGTGATTTGCGCGCATCATTCGGGCGTTTTAGGCTTTCATAGGTCAGCGCTTCAGCAAAATACACATGGGCCATGCTGGGATGATGATAGCGTATGGCCTTTTCATAGTCCGACAGGGCAAAAAGGAACTGCCCGCTTTCGCGTAAAGCGTTACCGCGGCCAAAATAGGCATGGGCAAATGTGGGATCGAGAAACAGCGCGCTGGTGTAATCTTCAACGGCGGCCGACAGATTCTGCAATTTTTGCTGGCTTAAAGCCCGGTTATACAAGGCGGTGGCGCGCAATTTTGCACTCATCGCATCAAGGCGAAGCGCTGCCGTGTAGTCATCAATGGCTTCCTGGTGCTCGCCCAGTTGCTGATAGGCCAGGCCGCGGTTGAGCAAAGCATTCGCCAGCACTTCCGTGGGCAAATCCTGCGATTCAATCGCCTGTGAATACGCGTCTATCGCTGCCTTCTGGTCTCCCGCCGCCAAGGCCTGATAGGCCCGTTCAGCGATGATTTCATTGGCGTTTTCGGTTGTGGCGAATGCCGGACCGGATGCAGCCACACATGCAGCGAGAAACGCGGAACTAACAGACGCAAGGATTACACTACGGACACTCATCCCTTCAGTAATAGGCTGTTAGGGTTAAAACTCCGTTGCCAGGGCCAAATTGAACGGAAAACGCCCTATCCTTCGCGCAGCGCGTGGGCGATTTGATCGGTCAGCGGTTTCAGGAAATAGGTCATCGGGGATTGGGCTTTCGTCTGGATGAAGGCCTCCGCCGGCATGCCGGGCTTGAGCTTGTTTGAGCCAAGCTTGGCGAGCTCCTTGGCCGAGATCATCAGGCGCACGGTATAAAATGGCGCTGAGCTTTGGTCGACCCGGCTGGTGTCGGCGGAAATCTGGGTAACTTCAGCTTCAACTTCAGGCGTAAGTCTCGAATTGAAGGAGGGAAAGCGGATATGGGCGATCTGTCCGGGCTGCACCTTGTCAATATCTTTCGGCATGACCTGCGCCTGCAGAATAAGGTCATCGGCTTCTGGAACAATGAGCATGATGAGTTCGCCGGGGCCAATGACCCCGCCAATGGTATGGACCGCAAGCTGATAAACATCGCCCGTGATCGGAGCCCTGATCACCAGGCGTTCTAGGCGCGACGCCACGGCGAGCTTGCGTTCCTTCAACTCGGCAACCTTGCCTTCAATCTCCCGCATGTCGGTCAGGGTCTGGGACAGGTCTTCCTCGTCAATTTGCAGGATTTGCAGTTTCACTTCGGCAATGCGCGCCTCCGCTGAAGCCTTGCTGGCCACGAGTTCGCCCCTCTCACCGTCAAGCCGCGCCGTCTCACGGTCCATTGCCATCACGCGGCTGACGGGAACAAGGCCCTTGCTCTGCAGGTCTTTCAAGTCCGTGAGTTCGGCGCTGATCAGTTCCAGTTGCCTGTCCTTGGCGGTCTTCTGCGCCTCCAGCCCGCTGATTTGCTCCGTTAACTGGCCAATCTGCTGGTTGAGTTGCTCTTTCTTGCCAATCATTGCCTGCAACCGCGCCTCGAACAGTTTGACTTGCCCAGCCATGATCGCAGCCAGTTCCGGTTCACGTGCTCGCGCCATAATCTCCGCCGGAAAAGTAATGGTCGGCGCCTTGTCGCGCTGCGCTTCAAGCCTGGCGCGCTTGGCAAGGGCTTCGTCGAGCAGGCCATCGATAATGGCAAGCTCGGATTTTGTTTCCGTATTATCGAGGATAATCAGCGGCTGGCCAATTTCAACCCGATCCCCATCCCTGACCCTGATTTCGCCGACAATGCCGCCTTCCTTGTGCTGAACTTTCTTGGAATAGGATTCGACCATGATGGTGGCGGGCGCGATGACCGCGCCATTCAACTCCGTGAAAACCGACCAGCTTCCAACCACGCCAACCATGATCAGCACTGACAAAAAGCCAATGATCTGAAAGCGGCGTAGCGAGGAATTTGTGTTGATCGGCTGCATCGCCTAGTTCGCCTGTATGAGAGTTGGCTTGGCTGGCGGTTGCGTCGGCTGGCTTTTGCCCGCAGTGGGCCGGTTCAGCACTTTTTGTAAGATCTCATCGCGTGGTCCCAGCGCCACTGACTTGCCTTCACTCAAGACCAGAATCTGTTGAATGGAAGCGAGCGCGCTTGGACGGTGCGCAATGACAACCACCGAAGCGCCCCGTGCCATCGAAACGCGAATGGCACGGTCAAGCGCAACTTCCCCTTCGGCATCGAGATTTGAATTGGGTTCATCCAGAACGAACAGCACGGGATCGCCATAGAGGCAGCGCGCCAGGGCAACCCGTTGCCGCTGGCCCGCCGAAAGCCTGGCGCCATTTTCACCCAAGGGCGTGTCATAACCCTTGGGCAGGCGCATGATGAGATCGTGGACATTGGCAAGCTGGGCGGCTTCCACAATCTTCTTGGGATCGGCCGCCACGTCAAAGCGCGCAATGTTCTGCGCTGCCGTGCCATCGAACAATTGAATGTCCTGCGGCAGATAGCCAATGAGCTTGCCAATTTCATCAATGTCGCGCTGGTCATGGGTGGCCCCATCCAGCCGCACGGTGCCGCGGGTGATTGGCATGACGCCCACAAGCGCCCGCGCCAGGGTGGATTTGCCGGCTCCCGTAGGCCCAATCACACCAATACCCTTGCCCGGTTCAACCGTAAAGCTGATGCCCTGCAGCACAGGCTTTTCCGCGCCCGGCATCTGAATAACGAGATTTTCAACTTCCAGTTTTCCGCTGGGCTGTGGAAGTTTCATGCGGTTGGCGACGGCTGGCATTGAGGCCAGAATATTGCTCAGGCGTTCAAGCGCCTTGCGAAAACCGAGGAATTGCTGCCAGCTGGCAACCGCCTGTTCAACCGGTGCAAGCGCCCGGCCCATGATGATGGAAGCCGCAATCATCGCACCCGCCGAAATTTCATGCTGGAGAGCGAGATAGGCTCCGAGCGCCAGAATGCCCGATTGCACCATGAGACGCAAAACCCGTGAGGCGGCGCTAAGACTGCCGCCCACATCATTGGCAATGGTTTGATGATCGAGGGCTACCTGCTGCATATCAGCCCATTTCTTGCGGATGGCGCCACGCATGCCAAGTGAATGCAGCGCCTCCGAATTGCGCCGGCTTTCATCGGTCATGATCGATGATTTGACCATTGCCGCATTCGCTTCCGCCAAGGGTCCGCGCGTTGCCCGTTCAGACCAGAAAGCTAAAACGAAAATAACAATGGCCGCGATGACCGAGGCAACCCCCAGCACCCAATGCATGAGGAAAATAACAAGAAGATAAACCGGCACCCACGGCATATCCAGAAACGCAAATGGCCCCTGGCCCGAGAGAAACTGGCGGATGGTTGCCAGATCATTGACCGGTTGCCCGCCGATCCCCTGCGTACGGCGCAACGCATGTTCAGCCATGGAATCAAATACGCGGTCACGCAATCTTTCTTCAACACGTCTGCCAATGCGTACCAGAATGCGGGCGCGCAGATATTCCAGAAATCCATAATAGGCATAAAGCGCAATGACGATGGCAATGAGGGCTACCAGTGTTGGCACACTGCCTGAAGTCAGCACCCGGTCATAGACCTGCAGCATGAACAACGGTCCGGTGAGCATGAGAATGTTGACCAGGCAACTGAACAGCGCCGTTGATACAAAGGCCACACGACTTGCCAGCAAGACCGTCGCAATTTCACTTCGGGTTTGCTTGTGCGCGGGCTGCATCGAGGTTCCTTGGCCAACACCGGAATTGTTGCCTGATTCGTCTTCATTGCTGAAGGGGGCTATGGCCTAGGTAAACCAACGACGGGTTGGGTTCAACCCTGTTAACGTCCCCAGGGGATCGGCGGGACGGCATTCCGCAAGACGCGGTTGGTTTCAGCCATGGCACCAGCAACCGGCGGCTGGGCACGTCCCACCACCGGAACGACTTGGCGCAACATGTCGTGGTAAGCCCTGACGCCACTTTCCAGGTCCGAGAGGATGAGTCCCTTGTAACCGGAAGATTGCAGGGCCTCGAAACACCAGGCAATCAACTGGGTATCTTCCGTTCCGGTCATCTCATCAATACGCTTGGCCAGATAGCGCGAGGCTTTTGTTTCGCGGCGGTTATCGTCAAGGGCGTAATAGGAAAACCGTTGGACCGTCTTGTCGATGCCCAGAGGAAATTCCTGATAGAAACCGACGAGATCGGGATAGAGCATCAGCACCATGTTGGGGAACAGCCCATAGTAATACCAGACCTTGCGGTTTGCTTCCGGCAGATGCTCCATGGCAGGCAAAAACTTCTTGTAGTTGCGCACGCTCCAATAGCGGTCGCGGCTGTCATTGAAAACGCCCTTCGAGCGCGTAATGCCAAAGCCCATGTTTTCATCGATATAACCGTTGCCGTATAAATCCTGCAATGCCGGATGGGCAACGGGAACGTGATAACCCTCATTGTCCACATCGCGCACCGATTTCCAGTTCACCGGCATCTTCTGCGTGATCATCTTGCCATAGGGCTTCGTGTCGGCCATCCGATAATGGCTGATGATATCCTCGTGGGGGCTCATCATGTGGGCCACCGATGGCTGATCGCCGCGCACAAAACGCACAAACACAAAGCCATGCCAGATTTCAAAATCAACCGGCGTCAGGCCATGTTCTATCGCATCAAGCTTGGGGAGCGACTTGGCCTGGGGCACGGCGCGCAGCGTTCCATCCAGATTGTAGGACCAGCCATGGAACGGGCAGACGATTGCCGATTTGCAGGTGCCCCGTTCCGTGGCCACAACCCGACTGCCGCGATGGCGGCAGACATTATGGAAGGCCCGCACCACATTATCCTTGCCGCGCACAATGAGGGCCCGCTCGCCTACGAGATCAAAGCTGTAATAATCGCCAACATTGGGAACATCGCTGACATGGCAAGCAAGCTGCCAGGTCTTGCGAAACAGCTCATCCTTCTCGATTTCGAGGAATTCCGGACTGGTATAGGTCCAGTTCGGCAACCCGCCCCGTTTGTCGTCATCCAGCCTGGTCCGAACCGCCGAAATCATATTCATGATCGTCTCTATTTATATTGAACGTACGTTCAATATAACCTATTTGCAGTCAATTGCCAAGGGGCGGCAACCTGCGTTTTATCGGCGTGGCTTTCACAATTGAGGTATTTGTTTCGGCTTTTTCGGTGATCCGATCAAGGATTGCATCAAGCTGTGCCATGGTGCGGAAACACAGTTTTGCAATAAAGCAATCATCCCCGGTGACCTTATCGCACTCAATAAATTCAGGCGTTTCCTGGATAAGCCGCTCAACGAGATGCAACATGCCGGGCAGCGGCCTGACCCGCACAATGGCTTGCAGACTGTAGCCCAAAGCTTCCGGATCAACATCAACGGTGAAAGACCGGATAACCCCTTTCTCCCCCAGCCGTCGGACACGGTCAGCAACACTTGGCGAAGACAGATCAGTCGCCTTGCCCAATTCCTTGAGCGATGCGCGGGAGTTCAAAACGAGAAGATCAATAATCCGGTGGTCCAATTTATCCATCTTAGCCTCAAACACAATATCACCTTACTTAATGAGGGGAACAACTAAGTATACCTGATTATTTCCATATCAGCAACGG
>JAHFPK010000170.1 GCA_023266715.1 Hyphomicrobiales bacterium
TTGCTCAAGTTCCTGAATTTTCTGATAGGTGCCCAAATCCCAGCCAATCGGATTGATCTTGCGTTCCAGGGCGTCAAGAACTGCAAAACTCAGGCAGATATAGAGTACGGCAAAAAATGCAACGACATACCAGCGCTTTCTGCTATTCATTTCAGCCCCCCGCTTTTGGGGGTTCCGGTGGCGTGAATGATGGGTTATCCGTCCAGCGTTTCGCATAGCGCATGGCTCCTTCACAAATGAGAAGTCCTGTGAGCCCAACGAGGAAACCTGCCGCATGTTCCGTCGAAGGGTCCGCCCAGCCCGGAAAATATTTGATGATTGTGAAATAGGCTGGCGTAGTAAGATAGCCGGCCGTCAGGCTTCCGGCGAGAACCGAGGTAACGGCCATCATGATGCCTCCGCCGATGAGCAGATATCGCACTGTGCCGCCCGCCACTCCGGCAACAAGGTGGGTTATCTTTATGCCGAAAATGGTTTCGATCATGCCGTCAATCCTTCATCAATCCCACTGGCCGACGTTGGTAACTGTCGAGCTGCCGATGCGCTTGCATTTGAAAAACGAGCCATTGCGCACGACAGCAGCGGCTGCGGTCGTCAGCGTGATCGAAGGCACAATGGTGCCGCCGACAGTGACGCGGAACATGCCCTTGATCGTCGCCTGCATTTCAGTTGAGACGGCGGCGGTCACCATATTCGTCGGGGTTTGACCGGCGTTATTGACCAAGTGCGAACCGGAGCCGACCGTAGCGACTGCGCCGTCAATGCCGTTGACCTCGTAGAGAACTGTTCCCAGCGTTGCACCGCCAGCGCCCAGGATGTCGAAAGCCCCGTTGCCGGACGTGGCCGACATGGAGCTGATCGAAATCGTGCTTTCGAATTCATAGGTTCCGGCTTCCAGGGTGAGGCGGCCGTTCGTCGTGCTGTCGAAAAGCTTCTGCTCGGCGCCCGAATTCGTGAGCGTGTAGTTCGCATTGAGCATAATGAAATGCTCAAGCAGCATGACGCCGCGATTGCCTGCGTCCGTGGTGCCATAGATATTGTTGGCATCCATTTCCAGCGCGCCGACTTCGGCGGTCGTGAGATTGGTGCCAGCCTGGAATTTTAGCGGCGCATCGTCGGTGTCGCCAACCTCAAGGATCATTTCGCCGTCATCGCCAATGGTTGGCGCTGAGTTCTGGAGCAGTTTGCCAGTCGTGCCGTCAAAACGGGCAATGGCGTTATCGGTCGCGGATGCCGCGCCCTTGACCGCAGAGGCATTGAGCTCGATGCGGAACTGGTCGCTCGTCGAATAATACATCAACTTGTAGATCGTCGAGGATTGGAGATCGCCAGCCGCAAGCGCTACGCCAGCCGCCGTCACGATGGCCTTGGCGCCAATGGAATTGATATTGAGCGTCGAAGCGCCGGTGTTTGTATTGGGCGGCTTGAAGCGGAATTCCTGGCCATCGGCGTAAGCCGTGAGAGTGGGCGTGACCGAGGCAAGGTAAGTGTCGGTTCCCGATGTCGAGCCAAGAACCATCGTGGCGCGGGCATCGACCGCATTCACCTCCTCGTTGATGGCGCTCTTGAGTTGGGCAACGGTGCAGGATGTGCCGCCGGAATCAGAAGCCGAGCAAACCGCGCGATCCACAACGGCGGACGAGAATGTTGACATAAAAGTCAACAGCAGCGCGGCCAGAAAAAGCCTGAAATTCTTCATAAACATTTCCTTATGCGAAAAGTTCGGGCGCTTCGGCGGCCAGGGTGACAATCCGGGTTTCAAGGCCTTGAGGCTCCACACCCATGACAATCATGCGGGCATATTCCTGCCCGGCGCGGCCAAAGACGCACAAGGCGCCGACTTCAAGGCCGCTGCCCGCAAGCGCGAACGGCGTGGTGAAAGTGCAGATGTTGCTGTCAGAAACATTAGTGAGCGTCTTGACCACCGAGGTACCGTCGGCTTTTCGGATGGCAACGCCGGTGGCATTGGCGAGGTCAAGGCCTTCGACGAAGGCCGCGGTCTCGTCCTGGTTAACCGAGAAGGGAATGACGTTGTCAACCGTGATCGACACCACGTTGCCGCCGCTTTCAGTGATCGTGCGGATCAGCCCCTGCGCCTGCGTGACATTGAGAACGTCATCATTATGGCCCACCAGCATGCCCCGTTGCAGCGAATAGCCCTCGATGCCGATTTCAAGGCGGACGGTGCGGGCTCGCGCGACAACCTGTTTGAGGTCAAAAGCAGCACGGGCGGCGACTTTCGTGGCGTCGGTGAAGCCGTCATAGGTGACAGTCGAGAAAAACGAGGCGGTGTTGGCGTCGAAACCGTCGCGGTAGAATATATCCCGCCTGATCTTCCAGTCGTCGTCCTCGTCGAAATATTCGGCGAAGATCGCATGTTCCAGTTCCGGCAGCGGAATGTTGACCCCGAGCAGCTTTGAATTCAGCGGCGACAGCATCTGGCTAATCGCTTCGGCACTGCGGTCATAATCCTCAACAATTGACAGCATATTGCTTTCACGCGGGGAAGCATAACCGGTGACCGCGATCACCGCCTTGACCTCGGCAACGCTGCGGCCCTGTTGCAGGAAATTGCATTCATGGCCCGCCGTGACGCAGCGAGCATACCAGGCGGCAAGTTCATCCTCGTTGATGATCTCGGGCGGGGGTGCGTTGGGATGGGCGTGGCCAAGCAGCAGTCTGCGATAGAGCGCAGCAGGATTTGAGGTTGGGACTTCGGCGTCGGTCCACACGCCTCCCGAATAGATCGAGGCATAGCTCGTCATCACTGCGCTGATGGAGTCAATGACGGTGTTTTTCATTTCGAGGGCGATGCAGGCGAGCCCCGTGGTATCCACCGGCACGTCATAGGTGACGGTCGAGAACACTTCCATGACGGTATCAGAGCGATAATTCTTCTGCCCGACGCGGGAGATATAGACGCCGCTCACCAGCCGGTATTCGTAGAAGTCCGAATTTGCGACACCGGCATAAGTGTAATTTATGGGGTCGAAATCGCTGGCATTGAAGGCGGGTCCGCGGCGCACCCGAACCTCATAGGCACCAGGCAGCCATTGTGCCGGGTCGAGGTAAAAGGTGGCCCCGTTCTTGTCTAGGCTGCCATAAATTGAACGCGGGTCGGCACTGACATTATGCCGCGCGGGATTGCCGTTGAAAGAGGCAATGTCATGGCCAAGGGCCAGGCCCACGGCGTCGAACAGATAGTGCTGGATTTCCTCTATGGTGATCTGGGCGTTTGCCGCGCCATTGTTGGTCAGGAAATTATGGCGGTAGTAGCTATAGGAGCCGGGGTTTCCGATTTGATAGTGGCCAATATTGAGCGGATATTCGGAAATGTCGATATTTTCTGCATCAAGGCGCGTCCAGTCGGTTCCATTGTTCGACCCTTCGACATAAAACGTGAGCGCTGCCGTGGTAAGAACCGTGTCATTTGCGGTGTCGAAGCTTAAGAGATAGCTGCGGATCGTGGTGGGTGCCGCATATTGGACCTGCAACCATGCCGGCAGGGAATTGTTGGCCGGCTGCCATGAGGTCGTTATGCTGTCATCGAAGGCTTTCCATCCGGCCTGCGAAGCGCCGAGTTCGGAACTTGCGGTGACCGTCACGCCGCCGGTGGTGCCGCTCGTCATGGTTGGCACCTGGTCGGTGAATGGCCATGCGGTGTTCTGGAAATAGGCGTCCGATTGGTATTCGAAAGTCTGGCCGATACCGGTGATATTGGTCAGTTCGAAGATCGGATATTCGCCATCGGCGTTCGAGAAGTGGCGGCCTGACGGCTGGGTCTGGAACTTGATCTTGGCTTCGCAGCGGAAGGGTCCCGAGCCATTCCTGTCGTCGCGGAAGTGCATGGTCGGGAAGTTGCGCCAGGCAACATCGCCCACTTTCCGGATTTCGAGGCGCACCGGGAGATAGGCAGTACCACCGGTGTCGCTCTTGACGATGCCTGACGGAAACAGAAAACGCAGCCAGATTTCGTCCGGAGTGCCCTTGGTCTTGAAATAGTGATAGTCCGGCGTCGAATTGTCGGGGGTCGCCTGGTCGGTTAACGCATCGTTTTTGCTGACTTCAAGGGCCGTTCGCCAGTTTGAAAGCGTGACCTGGTCTGTCTGTTGAATGCAGGTGAGTTGCGCCAGCGTCAGGGGCGCGTCACCTGGCCAGCCCTCTCGGGTTTCATATTCGATGCCGTCCAGTAGCGTGATATCTGTGCCGTTGACAAGAACATCCTCGATCAGGTTCCGGCCCTGGATGCCGACAATGGCGTGAACCGTGAGTTCGCCGTCGTCATAGGTGGTGTAGGTGGGCGAGATCACCGGCGGCGACACCCGCATGCGGCCATGCAGCGTCGGCAGGGTTTCAAGCAGGGTTATGACATTCGACGAAATGCCAGCCTGGCTGAGGTCGCGCTGCGAACCGGCGCTGTTGGCCACGGACGGCGGCGCGGTCAAAGCCCGGATGGCAAGCTGGCCAGCAATGCCAACGCCTGCCGCTGCGGCCGATGCCCCGAAGGTGCCCGCCGCGAAGCCAGCGCCGAGGAATGGCAGACCAAAGGTGCCAATGCCAGCGGTAAGGCCCACAAGCGCCACGGAGGCCAGCACGGGCAGCAGATTGCCTTTCTGCGGCACGACGCAGAGTTCAAGGGTACCGGCGGCTTCCGGCTTGACCGTCACATGGGGCCACCAGCAGCGCGGGACGGTAATGCCGTTGAGACGCACCGCAACGTAATCCTCGCACCAGGCAAGGTCGCCCGAGGTCTTGAGGATTTCGAGAACGGTTTTCCGCTCCGTCAGCAGCCCGTCATAGAACGGCGGCAGGAACGGCGAGGCGAGAAGAAGGCGCATCAGGTCACGCGGACAATCGAATGAATGCGGAGGTCGGACGCCGGCTGCACCCTTGAACACATGCCTTCCTCGACATGCAGGATGTTTTTGGCATCTGTGAAAATTCCTATGTGAATCGGTGCGGATTTCCAGATCAGCCCGGCGCGCACGTCGGTCAGCAGAATTGCAACATCGAGAGGCTTCGGGTCTGTGATTTTCTTGTAGGCAACGGCGTGGCTTTCAATGGACCAGCCATCGGGATCATCTTCGGAATAGGATGGCAGCAGGATTCCGGATTGCTCGTGCAGCACGAGGCGAACGAGGCCCCAGCAATCGCATCCGGAAGCATCCCGTCCCATACGCTTGAATGGCAAGCCGACATAGCAATCTGCCCAATGAGCCATCAACGCGCCCGGAATAGCGCCGGGCACATGGAGGGCGTCACGCGCTTTGTGCCGCAGGTTTCGCTGCTGTCATCGACGCGCGTAAGTTCACCGGACAATACCAGAGGATCGACACTGACATTTTTCAGTTTCAGCCGGGCCGCCCTCGTGATCGGTTCATCAAGATGGGCCGACGAGATGACTTCTATAGTGACTTGCGGCGGTCCGACGAGCTGCGCCAGTTGAATGCCGATAGCCCGGTCCACGTTTGGGAAGGTCAACGTGGCCCGCGGCGGCTGGTCATTGTCATTGAGAATGTCGAGATCGAAAGGGCAAGCTGTGTAAACGTCGCCCCGGCTGGTCACATTTGCGGTGTTCCGGACAAAGCGGTAGGTTTCCATCATCGGGTGATAGACGGTGAGCAGGCACAGCCCCGCGTCGGCGCTTTCCCGTGCTTGCAGCCACGCCTGGGCGAAGGAGGGGAGCGGCATCTATTCGATCTTCACAAAGGAGACGTTGGCGAACCAATAGCCGGACGGTCCTGCCTGGCTGAATTGCGGCGGGGCGGTCCATTTGCAGTTGATGGACGCCCCGCCGATCCAGTCCGTCATGTCGAAAGTGAGGCTGCCGTCCTGGCAATCGGTATGGTGGAAAGTGTCCAGGGCGAGGCGATGGGCTTCGGTGAGGAAAAGCTGGGCCGAATAGTCCACAAGCCGGGAGGTAAAGCGCCGCCGCGTCGTCGGGGCTCCCACGTCGCCGCTATAGGACAGGATATTCTCGCGGGGAGCCGTGCTGATACTGCCACGCACAGGTTCGGGCAATGAGGGCCATGTGGGCATTAGCGGCGGGTCTTTACCGGTTGGGCACCAAACTGGCCTTGCATGACCTTGTTAGCCTTGCCTGAGCCCAAAGTTTCCAGCACGGCGTCACGGATAAAGAACTTCAAGGAACCGTCTGGGCCGCGCTGCTGTTGAATTGGCGGGGCGTTGGTGCGCTGGTCAATGATCTGGACGTTGTTGCCGCCGCCGCCCATTTTGCTGAAGGGGATGACCTGTGCCGGGCCGCGG
>JAHFPK010000171.1 GCA_023266715.1 Hyphomicrobiales bacterium
TCTTGCAGACCAAGACCGATGGCCCGGTTGACATGATCGTGGCCGACTTTGCCTTTCCCAATGGGGTGCGCGGCTATGCGCGTTTCAACAGGAAAAAACTGGAAAAACTCAAAGCATCTTTGCAACAGGATTTGCTGGGGAAGGGTCACCTCGCCATGACGGTTGACCAGGGCTCCGACATGGAGCGCTACCAGGGCATCGTTCCGCTTAACGGCACAACGCTTGCCGCAGCGGCGGATACCTACTTCAAGCAGTCGGAACAAATCCCCACGCGGCTACGCCTGGTTTCCGGGCCATTGCTGGCGCGGGGCGAGAGGAAAACCCATTGGCGGGCCGGAGCCATCATGGTGCAGCATCTGCCCGCCGAGGGCGGCATAAGCCCCATCCATTTTTCATCAGGCGACAATCCCGGAGCTGAAGAGCAACTGCCTGAAGATGATAACTGGGTGAAGGCCAAGCTGTTGCTTGATACGGTGGAGGACCACGAGTTGCTTGATCCTACACTGACAACGGAAGAATTGCTGTACCGGCTTTATCATGAGGATGGCGTTACGGTTTATCCCGCCAGCGCCATCACGCGCCACTGCACCTGTTCGGTAGAAGCGGTTGAGACCATGCTGAAGGGTTTTTCCGAAAGCGACCGCAGGGACATGATCGAAAATGGCGAGATCAAAGTGATCTGCGAATTCTGCTCAAGCACCTACCGCTTTCAGCCTGAGACACTTGCACCGCTAGCTAGCGGCAATGCTCCAACAGCCTCGCCATAAAGCCCTCGCATTTCCGCATTTCCGAGATGTCGATGTATTCGTCGGGTTTGTGGGCCTGTTCGATGGAGCCGGGGCCGCAGATGATTGCCGGAATGCCAATCTGCTGGAAGAGGCCCGCTTCGGCGCAGTAGGACACCGCATGGGTGCTATTGGCGCCTGCGAGATGAAGTGCGAGATGTTCGGCCGGTGAATTATCCTCCGGTGCCAGGCCCGGCACGACATTGGTCTGGTTGTTGTGGATGCCCGTATCCCCGGCAATTTTTTTCATCGCGGGTTCAAGGCTTGCGGCAAAATTTTCAAATCGCGTCGGCACTTCAGCGGGATCAGCCAGAGGCAGGAGCCGCGTTTCCCACTGGAAGGAACAGCGGCGCGGGATGATGTTCTTCGCCGTTCCCCCTTCAATCACACCCACATGGATGGTTGAAAAGGGTGGATTGAAACGGCCGGTGGGGTCGCCACGCTTCGTCAGGTCTTCACGGATGCGGTTGATCTCACCCAACAGCTCGCCCGCCACCATGATGGCGTTCACGCCCTGGTCGGTGAGGCTCGAATGCGCCTCATGGCCCGTCACTTCGGTTGAAAAGGTTACTGCACCCTTGTGGGCATTCACCACCTGCATGGAGGTGGGCTCGCCCACAATCACCGCGCGGGGCTTCTTCATGTGATCCCGCATATGGGCCACGAGGGGCCGCACGCCCTTGCAGCCCACTTCCTCATCGCAGGAGAGCGCCAGATGTATCGGCGTTTTCAGTTTGGCGGCCTTGAACTGCGGCACCATCGCCAAAGCCACAGCAATAAACCCTTTCATGTCGCAGGTGCCACGGCCATAGAGCCTGCCATCTCGTTCCATCACTTCAAACGGATTGCTCGCCCATTTCTGGCCGTCAACGGGCACCACGTCGGTGTGGCCCGAGAGCACGATGCCGCCGGCGATATCGGGGCCGATGGTGGCAAAGAGGTTGGTCTTGCCCGCCTCGTAGTCCACGCGGAAATGTGGGACATGCCAGCTATCGAGATAGCTTTCCACAAACTCAATCAGGGGAATGTTGCCATCCCGGCTGGTGGTATCAAAACTCACAAGCTTGGCCAGCATGGCTTGCGTTGAATAATGCTGTTCCATTTTTTCAGTTCACGCTGTGCTGGTCATAGGGGCTGTCGAGGGAAAATGCAGGAATGAGAACGTCGAAAGTTTCCCCGTGCTGATTTTTCATGTGATAGCTTCCGACCATGAAGCCGTTGGGGGTGGAAAGCGGGCAACCCGACGTATACTGGAAATTCTCGCCGGGCTTCAGGGTTGGCTGCTCGCCCACCACGCCATCGCCGCGGACTTCCTGAATCCGGCCGAAGGCATCGGTAATTTTCCAATAGCGCGAGAGAAGCGTTACGATTTCGGCCCCCTGGTTTTCCACGGTGATCGTATAGGCCCAGACAAATTTCGCCTCGTCGGGCTTTGATTGGCCTTCGAGGAATTGCGGCTGCACGTGGATGCGGATATTGCGGGTCGTGCGGTTGTACATGGCCAGCAATGTAGCTCACTGGGCGCGGTTTTCCACCATATGAGTTACCCCCTTGCGAAAAGGTGGAGAAATCCGCCAATAGACCTATGACAAGCAAATCAAGCGCCCCGCGGGGCATCCTGCCCGCCAGGATCATCGCCGAATATTGTGCCACCGGGCACATCAATCCGGGCCGCGCGCTCGATGATGACCAAATTCAGCCCGCCAGCCTTGATCTCAGGCTTGGCGAATGGGCTTATCGGGTGCGGGCCTCGTTTCTTCCCGGCCCCAAGGCAACGGTGGCGCAAAGGCTGGAGTCGCTTGTTCTTCACAAGGTGAACCTGAGTGAAGGTGCGGTTCTGGAAACGGGCTGTGTTTACATTGTGCCGCTGCTCGAATCCCTGAAACTGCCCAAGGGCATTTCGGCGGCGGCCAATCCCAAGAGTTCCACCGGCAGGCTTGATATCTTCACCCGCGTCATTGCCGATTACGCCCAGGAATTTGATACGATTCCGGAAGCCTATGGTGGCCCGCTTTATGCGGAAATTTCCCCCCGCACGTTTTCCGTGCTCGCCCGCACGGGCTCCAGGCTTTCGCAAATCCGCTTTCGCAGTGGCACCTCGCTTGTCTCCGATGACATCATCCGCAAACTTCACGCGAGCGAGGGCCTGATCTCGGAGGGTGAAGTAAATATCGACAATGGCTTGGCGCTCACCGTTGATCTTTCGGGCGCTGACAAGGATAATCCGGTGGGCTTCCGCGCCAAGCGCCATTCGGGCCTTGTTGATGTGGACAAGAAGGCCGCACTTGACGCTTCCGATTTCTGGGAGCCCCTCTGGCAGCGCGGCTCGCTGGTGCTTGATCCCGACCAGTTTTATATCCTGGCTTCCAGAGAAGCGGTGCGGGTGCCGCCCACCCATGCGGCGGAAATGGTCCCGTTCAATCCGCTGGTGGGAGAATTCCGCGTGCATTACGCCGGATTTTTTGACCCCGGTTTCGGACACAGTTCCGGCTGCGGCGAGGGCGCGCGCGCGGTCCTCGAAGTGCGTTCGCACGAAGTGCCATTCATTCTTGAGGACGGGCAGATCATCGGACGGCTGGTCTATGAGCCGCTGACCGAAGTGCCGGCACAGGTTTATGGCCAGGGCATTGGTTCAAATTACCAGCGGCAGGGGCTGAAGCTTTCAAAGCATTTCAGGCCTTACGATCCGAGCAAGCGATGAGGGGCTAGACGAGAGCAATGGCTCCGACTAGCATCGTATTTATGCGGGCGTAGTTCAGTGGCAGAACGGTAGCTTCCCAAGCTGCATGTCGAGGGTTCGATTCCCTTCGCCCGCTCCAAAATACGTCTGGGACGCTATCCCTCTAATTGCCGCCGCCATCATGGTAATTATGGCAACAATATCTCGACGTCATATCCCATATGCCAGCCAGGTAAACAGTCATATTTCTCTCCTGAGACAACATCATCAGAAAAAAATTTATTTATAGCCAAAAAATTCGAAATCTTTACTGTAAACTTCTTATTTTCTGACGTGTTTCATCTCCCATCACGATATCCGGCCCTGCATCGCTAACAGACTCCTTTCTTGCGTTAATTTCGTCCAATGTTACCTCACCATTCAATGGTATCCCTGCCATTTCGAGAACATGCTTTACTGCCACACTCAATCCATCTTCATACTTGAAGATTTATTTGATCTTGGGACCGATAAACTCATGCTGCGGCCGTATATGGTTCGCCAAAAAATAGGGGTTCCGCTTGTACGCTTCGAAAACATATGAAATCCAGTCATCAAACGACATCCAACGGTCCCGCATAGTCGATTTTGTCATTGCCCAAATATAATCAGACTCGATTCGAGCTATAGGATCCCTTACAATGCAGAAGGAAACCGTTGCTTTCTCTAAAAAGAAAAGTTCATTCAATATTGCGTAGTGGTAATGCTGAGGCGGGCAATTCATCAGTGACCGGATGCCGTGCATTTCAGTTCCGTAATACATCTGGGCACCCAGTTTGGTCTGAAAGAAATGGGAAACGGCGGTACCACCGGTTTTCGGAATGTGAGGATGAGCAAACACATGCAGCGGATGCTAAAATATACAAGTGTTTGGGTGACAGTCCATTCCCCTTTTTGGTTTCTTGCGCCTTCCGCGCCTCTAAACTCTGTTTCGGCCGCATATCCAGATCCTGGAACGAAACCAAGTCTGGATAAAATCTAGGAGCAAAGTCAACTTCTCAAGCAAAACCGATGCTGATGTGACATCATGTTCACGGAGAAATGGAGACGACTTTTGTCGATGCGTTGATAGCTAGCTTAAGCACAGATGAATATGAGCAGGGAACCCAAGCTCAAACCGTTTGCAAATCAGATTTTATTTCATTAAATGCACTTTCCCAATCACCGTCTGCGCCCTGCCTGTACAACGTCGCAGAAGAATACCACGGACTGTCCTTTCTATTTAGTTGCCAACGCCATTCTGGCGCTGTGTGGGGAAGCAGTATTCTTACGTCTTTTCCGAGTGCGCCAGCCATATGCACAGTTGTGTTGTCAACAGACACCACAACATCGCATGCCTGTATCAAAGAAGCCAATCCATCCAAATCATTGAAATTATCAACCTGACCGCAGCTTAAGACGTCAATGCCGAGTTCAGCTTTTGCCTTGATTAACTCTTCCCCAGTATCGCCATATTGCAGGCTTACAAATTCATATTTCCCCATAAAGAGGAGCCTTAGGAAGCTATTGAGCATTAGGCTTCTACTTTCGCCAGTTTTCTCATTCTTGCTTCGCCAACTGATTCCACAAATTTTATGACGATTCTTGTTAGACAGAAAGCTTTTGATTTCGTTGGTTCTCTCGCTGTCAGCAATCAAGTATCCAAAGCGCGACTCGATGAAACTCGCTTCGTCATTTCTCAAATACTTTGCGATGCTTCCGATAGGTAATTGCTGGTCGTAAAGTTCTTGAGGAACTACAGAATTTTTTGGAAAAAATGTCACGTCCTGTGAAATTGAGCGCGAAAACAGGGGAATAAGCCTTGCATCAACCTGGACAATTAGTTTGGCACATAAATTTCGAAATTCCGAGATAAGGGATGCAAACATTATCTCATCACCAACACCCTGCTCAGCCCAAACAAGTACGTTTTTGCGGTGTTCCAAATTGAACGGAGGTTTATCGGGAAAGGGCGGTTTCTGTGTAAGTTCTTTCTGTTTCCACCGCCAATCGTACAGCTTCCATCCCTCACTTAATTTCCCCTGAAGCAGAAGGCATAGTGATTTATTCAAGTATACTTCCGCATAATCAGGCTTTAGCGCAATTGCCCTGTCATAACTCGCAAGCGCCTCATCAAGGCGCTTGAGGTCTTGAAGAGCGCGGCCACGATTGCTGTAAGCCTCCGGATAATCAGGCTTAATAGCAATCGCCCTGTTGTAACTGGCTAGCGCTTCATCCAAACGCCTCAGTTCTTTAAGTGCAATCCCACGATTGATATAAGCCTCTGCATAATCAGGTTTAAGAGCAATCGCTTTGTCGCAACTGACGAGCACATCTTCATAACGCCTAAGCTCTTTGAGCGCAATGCCGCGATTATTATATGCTTCGGCAAATTCAGGCTTAAGCAGTATTGCCTTGTCATTGCTGGCAAGCGCGTCCTCAAAGCGGAAAAGTTCCAGGAGCACGATGCCGCGATTGTAATATGCCTCGGCGTAGTTACGCTTCAGTAATATCGCCTTGTCGTAGCTGGCAAGCGCATCCCCGTGGCGTTTAAGCTCTTTGAGCGCAATTCCGCGATTATAATATGCCTCTGCATTTCTTGGGTCTATTTTTATAGCTTTTGAAATCAACTCTACTGCACGCTCAAACTGCCCGGTCTGAGCACAAATTACGCCGAGCAAATGAAGTGCGCCAAAATGCTTTCGAT
>JAHFPK010000006.1 GCA_023266715.1 Hyphomicrobiales bacterium
CCGCCTGGTACGCGCCAACGAAGAACGGTGGCCGTCATTCGACCGCAGCCCGGCTGATTTGAATGAATGCCGTTTCTTCCGTGATCTCGATCAAACCGGAATAGGAGAGCTTGGCATCGATGCCGTAGACGCCCTCGGTAAGTCCTGCCGTGGTTGCGTGATCAAGCGATATCAGCCAGCCAGACGTGCCGTTTGTCGTGACTGTCAGGCTGGTAGCGGTAGCCGCATCATCAAGTGTAAGTGTGCCGCCGGTCAGCAGGGCAGGCTTCATCTTCGCCGTGACAGCGGAAACCCCGGTCATATCGCCATCAAGCGCGACCGAAATATCCTCGCCAATGCGGAAAGTGCCGATGATCGCGGTCATGTCAGGCTCTCAATCTCAAGGCTGTAGAAGCTCTTGGTGGGGTAGCTAAGCAGCTCCTCGAAGCTGCGATAAAACCCGAACGCCCATGACGCGGCGCGGCTATCGGCACCGACATAGAGCGCAGGCACGGCATCGAGGCGTTTGAGCTTGAAAAACACTCGGTCTGCGTTGCCGCTTGAACTATCCACAACCACTGTGAACTTGGGGCGCAATGAACTGGCGCGCTGCAACAGCGTATAGTTTCCGAAGCCGTCCGCCTCTTTTTTGCTGAATGAAATAATACCCATCGTTGCACCATAAGTAGAGGTGCCGATTGTATCATAAGTGCCAAACAATGCCACGCCTACTTGCGATGTTGTCCCGGAATTGGTGACGATAATTTCAACAATTAGTCCCGTATTCGTCGGCAAATCGAGGAGCAGCAAGTGCGCTTCATTGGTGGCACTATCATAGTAATAGAGACGGCTCGCCGTTGCGTTGGACTGGTTTGTCAGGTTGATGGTGACATTGTAGAGCGTTCCCGCGCCCGCCGTCGAAGCGATCACCTGCACCTGCGTTGCCCGCATATTGAGCAGCGCTAGGGTATTGCAACTGGACGGAAGCTGCACAGTCACATCGAGCGCCGTGGGGCAGGTTGTGACGCTGCTATTGCTTAGATCGAACAGCGCCCACTTGTTCGTCGTGCCGAGGTCTATCCAGTAGGTTGAACTGGTGCTGGCGGTCGGATCATGGTTGATGTTGCTGCCCGCAATGCTCTCGTAGCTGTGGTGCGTCCGCAGATCGATGACAATGTTGCCCGCCGCATAAGTGGTGGTGCTATCCCAAGGCTTGTAGGTTGCGCCCAGATACGACCACCATGACGGCGAACTGGCCGGAGTGTGGCCGGTGTTGCTGCCAGCGAGGCTTTGGTAGACCTGCGCATATTGCCCGGTGAACACCACAACCTGATCGCCGCTGGCATAGGTCGTGCCGCCTGCGTAGCTATTGAAGCCGGTGAGCGTGGTTTGCTGCCATTGGGTAGGCGAACTGTCCGGCGTATGGGCAAGGTTGGCCGCAATTTTGCTGTAGTAATATGCACCGGTGGTCGAGCCAATATAGCCGACAACCTGATAGATACCAAAGGACACCGCCGCGTCATAAAGCGTTGCATTGTCGCCAAGCGTCCAGAACAGGCCCTTGTCGTTTATATCGGTGTTCGGATCGATCCCGGTCGAACTGGCTTTCGCGGTGAACACCCCAAAGCGAGCGGCGAAGGGCGCGAAGGCGTAGGCGCGGCAAACCACATTGCCTGCGGTGTAGGCCGTGCCAACCGCCCATGCGCTGATCGTGGTTGAACTCGACGCTAGCGGGATGGCCTCGATGATATTCGACGCGAGGAAATTCGCGTCTCCAATGGTAACAGGCTCAACGATCCTCATGCCGCCACCTTCGTGATGACAGGATCGGTGTTGGAGCTTGCGATGGCGATGCCTTCGGTTTCCACCCGCTTCCAGAATGTCGCCATGGCAGAAGTCAGTTCGATCATTCGCACCGCCTGCGATGTGTTCTCGTCGCGCATGGCCTGCACTTGTGCGACCAGTTCAGCCTGAAAATCAGCCGCCGCCTTGTTGGCATCGGCCTGCGCATTGGCCATTTCGACCGTGGGAGGCACAAGCAGGGCATTGAGGCTGGCGAGTGCATCGTGAACGGTGATGACACTGTCGTTTACGTCCACCAGCCCAGCAACGGACTTGTCGAGCGCGGCGATCTGCGCATCATAGGCGCTGGCCTGCCCGTTCGCGCCATTGATCGCATTGTCGAGCAGCCCTGCGACTTTTCCTACTTGCCGCTGATAATCAACCAGGGTGCGCGCACTATCCTTGGCGCTGGCCAGATAGGCGTTGACCGCGCTTGATGCCGCGCCGCTGTCCCGGCTTGCCAGTGCGTTGGTGACTGATCCGATGTTGCTCGCGTTGTCGTTGGCATAGAGCGACTGGCGCAGGCCATAGAGCGACGAAGCAAAGCTGCGCATGTCATTGGACAAGCCGACGAGGACGCCGCGCTCGCGCTGGTAGCTGGTGGTCAGGACGGCGCGGGCGTCGTTGATGTCCTGCTGAACATAGACCTGCATTTGCAGCGCGCGGGTGCTGGCGTCAGTGATCGCAGCCAGTTCAGCCATGCGCTTTGCCGCCTTGGCAACCGGCCCGCCTTGCAGGTCCAGCAATTGCTGCGAGAGGTTATCGTTCGCGGCAGTCACCTTGGCCACCTTGGCCGTAGCAGCCGCTTCATCGGTCAGCAGGTTGATGCGCTCTTGCAGGGGACGCAGCGCCGCATCCATGCCGTCAAGCTCAAGCTGCCGCGCCGCTGCGAGCGCTTCGGCAGACTTGCCCTCAAGCTGCATGATCTGAATTTCAAGGGTGCGCCGGGGGCGGGCCTTGTCATAGGCATCCTGCGCCGCCTTGGCGAGAATGGCATCCTTTTGCGTCTGCTGATAGGTCGCCAGCGCAGCCATTTGATCAGCGCTGGCGTTGGCCTCCTGAAATATGCCGGTCAGTTCGGTCATCGAGGTTGCCAGCGCATCGAGCGCAACCTTGGCCGGATCGGTAGCCTGCGCTACCGAATCCATCACCGTCTGGAATTTCTGCGCCTTGTCGAGCTGGGCTGTTATGTCGGAACCCGGCGCGGTCAGCAGCGTCTTGACCGCATCGCTCAGCCCGTCGATTGCGCCGGACTTGACCGCTTCCTGAATTGCCGCCTTCACCGCATCGGCTTCGCTGGCATAGGTCTGCACACCGGGATCGCCAGCGCGCATGTATTGCTGGCCCGTGGGATTGATCGCCCACTTGCCATTGAACGAGCCGATGGTGACCTTGAGCTTGTCGGTGACCGTGCCGCCGAATGCGCCGGAAATGGCGTTCAAGGTCTGCATGACGGCGTCTGCGGCCTTTTGCGCCTCGGACAGGGCTTGGCCGTTGTCGTCAGCGGAAACTGTGCGCCCGGCCACTGCCTTGCCACCTGCGCCGGTCAGCAGGACAGAGCCTTCGGGGTCTTTGTGGCCGAACAGCCCACCAAGAAGCCCGCCTATGATTGCACCGATACCGGGTAGAACTGCGCCAAGGACAGCGCTGCTAACCAGCGTCCCCGCCGCTGCACCCGATGCACCGCCCAATGCCCCGCCAATCTGCGAACCCTGCGAGCCGCCGCCCACTGCGCCGCCGATCACCGATCCAGCGCCCGCCGAGCGCAGCACATTCGTCATGGTCTGGGCGAACATGCCATTTCCACCGAATGTCTGGTCGAGGCGGTCCCCTAGTTTGGAAACCAGCGCCTTGCCTTGATCGGTCGAGCTAAGCAGCCCAAGGATGCCCCCAACCGTACCATTGACGCCCGAAAAGTCGCCATTGTTCACGCCCGGCGCAAACCCGCGAACGATTGCCCCGATATTGCCTAGCCCGCCGCCAATGCCGCCGATCTTGTCGAGATAGTTGATCGTCTGCTCAAGCTGGGCATTGACCTTGGCCCGCGCCTCCGCCTCATCCAGCGCGCCCTGAATGCGGGCCTGTTGCGCCTTGGCAAAGTCCGCATTCATCACGGCGAGGTCTTCTGTGGTTGACGCTGCGAGATCTGCCATCATCCGTTTGCCAAGATCGGCACTCTGAGTATACAGACCGAGCAACGCTTCATTCCATGACCGCGCAGCCTCGTCCGCCGCCTTCTTGTAAGCGTCGGCGGCACGTTTTGCCGCTGCCTCATGTGCGCGGGCGATTGCTTCGCCGGTCTTGTTCGCCCATTCGATATGATAGTGCCCGGTTTCCGTCAGAACCTTGGTCAGGTGAACGCCTGCCTCATCATAGGCTTTCTTGATTGCCTCGATTGTAACGCCGGGGCCAAACCCAATATCAAGCGCATAGCCTGCCACATGAGGCGCGTTGGCATTAGGGAGAGCAACCGGGTTTGCCGCCGTGCGCTTGTTGTCATAGAGCCACTGCTGTTCGGCCAAGGTGCGAACACCACTTGTGACGTGGAAGCCAGCACCTTGGGCAATGGCCCGCGCTTGCTGCGCGTCGATCTCACGGCCGAATTGTTGCATGGCTGACGTATGATCGCGCACAGCTTTTGCCGCCGCTTCATTCTTTTGGGCCTGCATCTCAAGCAGCGCATTGGTCTGCCGGATTCCATCCAGTGTTTGCCGGTCGGCATCGACTTGAGCCTGCGCCGCTTCCTTTTGGCTTTTTAGCCATGCAATGCGCCCATTGAGGCCCGGTGAATTCCGTTGCGTATCGTCGATTTCGCGCTGGATGCGGGCGACTTCGCCCATTGACGAAAGCATTTCCTTGGTAACTGCCGTCGCTGCTTTCGACGATGCGCCAGTTGTATCAATCGACTTGTGCCATGCCTCCAGTGCATCGGTAGACGCTTGGGCAAGGCTATCCATTGCATCCTTGGTTTCAAGCAAGCGCCCAATGAACGGCACCAGCACAATGGTTGCAGCCGTCAGCGCAATTCCCCAAGGCCCACCCATGAAAGCGGCAAATTTGCTTGTCCCGCCTGCCATTAACTGAATAGCTTGGATAACCTGCCCCGATTGCTGGGCAAAGATCGTGCTGGCCTTGGTCCCGCTGGCAAATCCGGTCGCAACGTCATTCAACTGAAAGCCGAGCTGCTGCATCCCCATGCGGGTGCGCCCCGCTACGGCGGTTGCGTTCACATTGGCTTTCGATAGGCCGTCCGCTGCCTTCTCGGCCTTCGCCCCCGCAACAGTCAGCTTGTCCAGCGCATCAACGCCGGGCTTAACCTCGCTGCTGTCGATCTTGAGCGCAAGGCTGGCAAAGTCAGTCACGCTTCACCGCCCTCGCCACTTGCGAAAGGTAGGCATTGTCAGCTTGGTTGATTGCATCAATCTCCCAAGGCTCAAGCGATACCATGTTCACCCGCTGCCAAGCGTCAATGTCGGTGAACGTGATGCGCGCTGGTGCCATCCCAGATACACCCCGGCACTGATGCAGATCCATGAAGTCGGCCCAAAGCCCCCCGCAACCATCCGGGAGGACAGGCGCATCGGCGAGCATCGCCGGTTGCACTCCTGTCTGTTCCCAAATGCTCATCAAGTGGTCCTTTAACGGGCTTCCATCCTCTTGCGGGGCGGAGAGTTCAAACACATGGGCTGCGAAAGCGGCAAAGCCTTCGATCAGCCCTTGATAAAATTTGACAGGTCGCTGACGGCCTGATCGACCTGCTCAAAGACCAACCTGCTTGTCCGATAGAGTTCCGCCGCAGCTTCCGGTGTGTAGGGATCGACTGGGCCGAACTTGGCCTCATCAACCCGCCATCCGGTCGTGCAGAACACCAATGCCTCGACACCAAATTCTTCCAGATCCTCCGCCGTAACTTCCGCAGCCTTACGGCCTTGCCGTTGCTCGAATTGCGCCTTACGAATACGCTCGTTCTGCTTGGCCCGCGCCTTGGCCCGTGCAACACGGCTGTTCTTGCCGAGCAGCGAAATGAACAGGCCGGATGGGTTGCCCAACTTATCGAGCAATTCGAGTTCATAGCCCGCATCGCAGTCGGTTTCGGTATCGAAGGCGGAAAAGCCCGGCTTGGTGGTGGTCTTATTCATGGGTATTCTCTCCATTCGGGTGTTCGGGAATGGCCAGGGAGAGGACTAACCACCCCCGAACACGGTTAAACTAGGGTCAGGCTTGGCTGTCCTGAATTGTCAGGATGGTCTGGTCGTTGGCGAGGGCAGCACCGCCCGCGCTGTTAAACTGAGCTACGAACGAATAAGTCCGCACGATCTGCTTTTCGCCATCGTCCTGCGTCTTGCTGAACAGCTTCACAGCCGACATGGAGAACGTGACGAAGTTGGCATTGTCGGTGCGGCTGTCGGCCAGCACCAGCACCAGCGAAGTGGTCGTCTCGTTGATGAACGGAGTGCCGAGCGTGTCGCTGTCGAAAGTCGCGGCGAACTGGCCAGTGACCTTGATGTGCCCCCGGTTGGTATCGGCGATGGTGTTGCTGCCAATGGCCGCTTCACCCGCTGCCGTCTGGCCATCGATCTTGATCTGCGCGCTGGTGATCGTGGCGTAACGAGTGCCGCCAACCAGTGCAAAACCAGACACCGACGAAACAACGTTCGTGGTCGTGCCGGTCGGCGAGGTCAGAACCTGCGTTCCTGCTTCGGTCGTGCCGCCAAGGCCAACCAGCGCAAAGTTGCTGGTGACGATGCCGGTAGCCGGGATGGTGATGTCGGCGCTGGCAACCTGCACATCGGGGAACAGGTGCGACCGGCTGATGTCCGAATACCACTCCTCGAACGTGTAATAGTCGTTCGTGTGGCCGGTCAGCGGGGCGAGGGTTTTCTTGCCAACCACCGTCACGGTCGAACTGGCAATCGGGCCTTCCGCCGTGAGCGTTGATGCCGCGACAACCGGGGTTCCGGTGATGACGAGCGCGGTAACGCCCGTCACAAGGATGTTTTTCAGCAGGTTGTTTGCATTGAACGAACCCGCCGAAAGCTGGATGATGTCACCGATCTTGATGCCGTCAGTCAGATAGCTGCCAGCGGCGCGCGTGATGGTGTAAGGCCCGGTCCCAGCAATGGTGATCGACGCGCCAGTGATCGCCGTGGTTGCGGCAAACGTCTTGCGCAGGAGCGAGGCAAACAAGTCCTTGTAGGTCGAAGGCGAGAGGTTGCCATTGACCGAGCCTGCCGTGCTGGCGATGCCGTGAATATCGCCCGTGTGCTGCTGGTGCGTGGCGATTTCATTGTTGGAATAGGTCGCCTTGGCGATGTCCAGCATGCCGGTAACGCGGCGCAGGGCAGTGCCGCCCGATCCGCTTGATGCTACACCAAGACCGGACTGGATTTTGTAGGCCAGTGTCTTGTTAATGCCTTTTGCGATGGCCATAAATAATATCCTTACTTGCTAATTTTGACCGATTGGCTAGAACTGTGTCCTCGAAAGGTATCAGCATGAGGCGGGTTAAGATGGATGAAGTTTGGCGCGCAGTTGTGGGATTCGAAGCCTCGCACGAGGTTTCGGATTTGGGCCGTTTGCGGACGGTAGCGAGGATGTGCCGAGGAAGCGGATTGCGCCGAGATGGAGGACTGCCTATGCGGTCTGTTCCGATGCGAATACTTGGCCTGCGAACGTTGCGGAATGGCTACAAGCGATCCACCATCAGTATTGAAAATCGACAGCACCAGCGACTTGTCCACCGCTTGGTTGCTGAAGCTTTTCTTGGCCCACCACCATCCACAATCCATCAAGTGAACCATATCGACGGAAATAAGGCTAATAATTGCATCAACAATTTGGAGTGGCGCACTAGGCAAGAGAATGGGAAGCATGCCTATGCCACGGGCCTTAGTATTTCTCGCAAAGGCACCGAACATTGGCGTTCTAAACTTACCGACGCGCAAATTGTAGAAATAAAGTCTCTGATAGGAACCGCTAGTCAGCGCGAAATTGCTAGCCGGTTTGGGGTTCAGCAACCGCAAATTAGCCGAATTGCGACTGGCAAACGATGGGCGCATCTGGGGGAGAAAGGCTTTCATACCCCCGCCCCGTAATTGGCAAAAAATCTCACCCTCACGGGGACGACATATTGGTCCTCCTCGATGCGGGCGGGGCTGATTTCCGGGGTTTTTTCGATCACCGTCACAACGCCGGAATTTGTCAGAGCTGTGCCGCGCGGGAATGCAGCGCGGATCAATTCGGCCCGTGCCATTGCATCGCCCGGCCCTGCGTCCAGCGGATAGCAAAGCGTGATTTGCATGATGCCGCGATCCTGCACCGCGCCGCCCATTTCAGGATTGTCAGGCTCGGCCATCATCAGCCAGACGCGCTGATATGGCGGCGCAGCGACGAAGTCCGGCTTGGCATTTTCCCAATTCGTATCGAGCGGAGGCGATAGCGCGGCCAGTGCGATCTCAAGCGCAGCGCGGATGGCAAGCGCGCTCATGGCATGGGGTCCAGTTGCCGAATGCTTTCAAGCACGATCTGGTTGAACATGGCAACAGTGATGCCGACAACACCACCAGGCGCAGGCGCTTGGCGTGAATGGCCATATTCCAATGCCTGTGCATAAGGGACATTATTGGCCAAATAGAATATCAGCCCCGATGCCTTGCTCGGAACCTCGGCTCGAATGCGGGAAAGTGCGGCCCCGCCAGCAGTCTCCCGGCGCGCATGACCCCCAGGCACTACACCCGCAACTTCACCGCCCGGCATATCCCCCACGCCAAGCTGCCAGTTGGCCCGGAAGTGCCCGCCAATGTAACCCTTAGGCGGCGGATTCTTCCAATATTTCGCATCACCAACCGGCGAGCGGCGGTCCAGTTCGGACGCCACGCGCACGACGATATTGCTAACCGCCGCATCGGCCTTCTTGCCGGTCTTTTCGGCGAACTGCTTGAGGTCGAGAGCGAACGTCATGCGTTGGCCCTCACTGTCAGGGTGTAGAGAACGGCATCGCCTGCCGGGGCAATCTCCGAAACGTCTGAAACCACATAGACGCGCCCACGCGCATCGGTCAGGGTGTCATCAACCTGGGGCAGCGCCATCGCCGCGCCTGTTACGTCCAGCGGGGAAAGGAAGCACTGGCGCGCCGCAGCCGGGATAGTCGTTCCCGCCTGCTTGCGAAGCCCGGTCGCAAAATCAAGGATCACCCCCTTCCCGGTTTGCGTCACGGGGAAAGCCGAGGCGTTCCCGGTTGACGGGTCATAGCCTACCGCAACCATGCGGGTGAGCGTGACGGTCTGCCCTTTGGCGGCGAGCATGCGGTCCGCTGTCAATTGCTGCGCGATCGTCATGCCCGCACGACCTCCGCCATCGCTGACGAACCCTTGAGATAGGGCGCAAGCATTGCATTGATCGCGGTGAAGCGCTTGGCTTGCGGGCTGTAGGGGTTGTATTCGGTTTCCAGCGGGCCGACGCGCTCGCGGATCACGGCGCGGTCAAGATCGGGCGACAGGTCTTCGGTGATCGCCTTTAGCGCAAGATCGGCGCAAGCGTTGGCAACGTCAGCGGGGACGCTGTTCGAGAGGACGTAATACCGCGTATCAACGATAACGCCCCATCGCGGCCAATCGAGCGCCTGCGCTTGCGTAATGCGGGTGCCATTCCAGCGGTTACGGTATGTTTGCAGCATGTATTGCGTGGCACGGCGCAGGGCGGCTTCCTTGACTGCATCCGCGCCGGTCCATGCCGCATTCCCCAAAGCGGTGTGACGCGCGTTAGCAGCGGCAACAGAGCAATAGCTCTCCGCCCCCGCTAGTCCGCTGCCATCTTCCACCACCAGGGACATTGCTTAGCCTCCCGAAAAGGTGGCGGGAGCCGAAGCCCCCGCCGTTTCATCAGCCCAGAACGATGGCGGAAAATTCCGGGTTCACCGTCTTGAAGCCGTAGGCCAAGTGCAGACGCAGGGTTCGCATGCCGTCACCAACTGCATCGACCAGCAGGTAAGTCAGGCCAAACTGGTCACTGACCGGGATCTGCGAAATGGTCGGATTGGCAGGGATAAGCGGCGGGCGAACGATGCCGACGATTGCCGAGCGTTCCAGCGCGAGGTTGCCGGTGAACGTGCCGACAACAGTGATGGCGCGGGTTGCGACACCCTGCGCAACACGAAGGCCGGGAGCAACCAGCGTGATGCTGTCGCCCGATGCCGGGTTGGCACCAGCAAACGAAACGCTGGCGACGACATACTTGTTCGTGTCGTTCGCGAACGTGACCACATCACCGGCGGAAATGACGCCAGTGCCAGCGGTTGCCAGCGGAATGACCGTCTGGCCGACCGTGAAGGCAGCGCTGGTGCTGGTGGCGCTTGCCATAGCCCCGGCAGTGCGAGTGCTGATCTGCGCACTCTCGCGAATGTCGAAGCCCATCTGCGGCAGGAAGCGGCCCGAGCGGCGCTCCTGATCGCTGCCAGCCTGATATGCATTCTGCAACACGCCCAGATTGCGCAGGTTCATGCTCGCGTTGGTATCGACCACCATCGACATATCCGCCAGCGGTGCGCCGTTATCCTGCAAAATCTTGCGGGCGGCAGTCATGGCGGTGAGGTCGGAAGCAAACGGCGTGGTGCCAGCGGTGCCAAATGCGCGAGATGCGCCAGCAATCGCAGCAGTCCACGCAGCGGTTTCCATGCCGTTGCGAAGGGCGCGCATGCCCTGCTTCATGAGCTGCTCGAACCACGTATTGTCAGCGGTGGCGTTCTGGAGGCTGCGCTCCTGCTCGCCAGTGATGTTCCAGGTGACGTTCTTGTTCGCCGAAATGGTAACAGCCGTCGAAGTCGCGGTTGCATCGGTGCCCGCCGTGACGGTCATGGCCGGAGTGTAATCGGATGCGGCGCGGGTGGGAGCGACGGGGACGTAAACGGTATCGCCGATGGCGACACCCTTATCGTCGAAATTCATATTGATGGCATCGAGCAGGCCGACAGGTTCGGCAGCGACTTCCTTGGCGGCAGAATATGCAATCGGCGCAAGGGCGGTAAGGGTGTTGGGCATTGGGAAGGCTCCGGGTGCGGATGTTCGGGAAACCGCAGACGGCGCAGCCATCTGATGCGGGTTCCGGCGCAGCCGGAGTGCTGTGGTTAGGGCGCCGCCCTTCCAAGCGAGGGGATAATTTCACACAGCCCCCCGATTGTCAAGTGCCATCGCAAAAAGCGATTAGTGGAAACCTGACAATCGGGTTTTGCGATCAAGCTGGCTGTGGTTCGAGCTTTCCACCGCCTGCCATAAAGGCCGCGCGGTCCTTGGCTGCCAATGTGTTGAACTCGGAGGTCGTCATGGTCTTGCTTTGGCCTTGCCCGCCGCCACCGTTCGCACCGCCGCCGCTATTGCCGGGCGCAGCGACAAACTTCTTGCCGACATCGCCAGCAGCCCATTCCTTGATCGCGTCGGCGAGTGGTTTGTCGCCATAGAGTGCGCTGCGGTTATCGCCCTCGGCTACAATCTTGACCGCGCCGATGTGCATGGCCTTCGCCGCTTCGAGATAGGCCGGATCGGTCACGCCGTTCGCTGACAGGGCCTGCATCAGCCCATTTTCGGCAACCAGGCGGTGTGTGAAGCCCTGTTCGGTTTCAAGGGCCTTGGTGAGCTTCTCTGCCGCCACTGTGGCATCCTTGGCGGTCTTCTGCGCTGTGGACAGTTCGGAAATAGCCTTGTCGCGCTCGCTTTCGACCTTGGCGAGTTGCTCCGGTGTGATGGTTGCCGACTTGCGCGCCTCTTTCAGTTCGGCAAGCAGTTCGCGGTTTTTGGCATCAAGCGGGCTTTTGGCAGCTTCCAATGCCGCATCCAGATCGGCTTGGGTAAATGTCTTTTCGTCGGCCATGTCAGTCTCCTAGTTGCGGGCGGCTAATTCTTTAAGGGTCAAGGGTCTGCCCGAGCCATTGACCAAATCTTGCAGGGTGAGTTTGCCAGCGATGAAAAGTTCGGCGCGCTTTGTGCCCAGCGTCTCGGCGATGAACTGCGGCGATTGGCGCGACAGGAAGGCGGCGAAGGTCGTATTGCCAGCGACAGGGCCGTCCTTCGACGCCCGGCGAGACAGGCTCTCTGCCAGCGCGTCAATGCCGGTTGTGCCGAGGATGCTATCCAGTGACTTGGGGATCGGCGTTACCACGCACCGGCAATTCCAGTGCAGCGGCGGCAGGCCCATGAAAGCGATCTTGCTGCCAAGGATTGGCTTGCCTGCAAAGTCCCAAGCCGCGCCGTCGAGCACGCCACATCGCAGGCAGGTATGGCTGTCGAGCGTCGAAAGCCAACGCACCCCGTCCGCATGCTCGGCATTCTTGGCATAAACCGCCATGCGCGCACTGTTTGCCGCTGTCATCACACTGGAATGGACAAGCGCCCGCGCGTTTGACCGGGCGACTTCCATGAAGCCATTGCGGCCAGCTACCCGCGCGACAATGCTTTCCTGCGAGAGGCCGTTGACGATCCCTTGCCGAACCGCCGCCGCGAACTTGAACGCGGTATCTTCCGACTGCTTGCCCCACCACGCTTTGGACGGCGCGCCTTCGATCAACACTTCCTTGGAGAGGCTCGCCAGCGTTTCGGCTGTCACGCCTGCAACCTGCCCAGATGCGATGCCCTGCATGGCCTTCACGGTGTTGTCAGCCACCACCAGCATTACCCCGTGCGTATCGACCACACCGGCAACACCGGCATACCTTGCGGCAATGGCATCATCGGCTTGGGCAATCAGGGCATTGACCTCGCGCTTGCCTAGATCGGACAACGTCTGGCTGTTCAGCAGGGCCTTTAGTTCGGCTTCAAGCTGTTGAAGGATAGCGACAGCCTGCGCTTCATCGTTTGCGGACAGGCGTTGCAGATCCAGCGCGTGGGCGATGATTTTATCCTGAAGCTCGACTTCGCTCATTGCAGCGACTCCAGCAAAATCCATTCCAAATCAGCTATGCGCCGCTCGCGCAATTCAATCATGCGCCTGCGTTCCATATCTTCTCGCAGTGCAACACAACGCCGCCGCACATCATCGAGACATTCGGGGCACCACCGAACATACTTGGTTGCATGTGGGCAACCCTTCATTTGCAACTATTCCATAGAATTGCAGCAATCTCTTGCGTATCGCCAACGGTGCTAGCCTTGCATTTTTGGCAGCTAACAACACCCTTGCCCTCATTGTCACGATCCCAACAGGCATAGGGATTTCCACAATGCTGGCATGGCTTTGGCTCAATCACGCTGCCAAACTCCCCGGCTGTTGCACCACAGGCGCAGGAATGGCCGGTGTAGCCGCAACCTCCGCCTGGTGCTCCTCGAACGTCTTGTGCCCGTCGATCACATCTGCAACCTGCAACTGGTTGAACAGTTCAGCCTCGCTGATAGCGCCAGACTGCCATGCGCCCACCAAGGCTTGCAGCATCTGTGAATCCATCGGCACAGGCGAGAACTCGCGGTTGATCTGGTAGGTCACATCGCCCTGCATGCCCGCCCACTGCGCGAAGATCGTCAAAGCCCATTCGAGAGCCTCCGATACGGCGATCACAATGCTGGCGAGGATGGAATATTCACCCGCGCGCTTGATCTGTGTCGCGCCCAGCGTTTCCACATGCCGGGATTCATCGGCGATCATCCGCGCGCCCAGCACTGCCATCTGTTGTGTCGTCGTCTTAAGCGCCTCGGCAATCGCGCCAAGCCCCGCCCCGGTGAACTCGATGAACATTCCCCGCGCGTTCGGATCTGGCGCGGTGATGGCCTTGTTGCCGCCGATGTAGAACTTCTCGCCGCTCTCAGTCGTTACACCGGCAAGGAACAGCGTTGGCAATGCGGTGTAATGCAGGCCGTGGCGATAGTCGGCGTTGATCTGGTAGTGAGCGATGTTCGCGTCCACCAGATCGATCAGCGGCGGCTCGTCAATGCATGAGCCGCGTCCTTCCGGGCCAACAAACGAAAACGGGATGAAGTCGAGCACCTTGCGGTTCATCGTCGGATAGATCGGGCCTTCGAGCAGTTCATCTTCGCCCTTGTCGTTCACCCGGTAGACCCGCTGGCGATAGACGTAGGCATCGCCTGTCTTCTCAAGATCAAGCACCCGGTATCGCGTTTCGCATGTCTCGCCGAACTCGCCATCGGGAATTGCCGCCTCTTCGGTCAGCACAACCATTGTCAGCGTCCACCGGCTGCGAATGTAGGCGTATTTCCAATTTATCATGTGCTCGGCTTCGTAGAGCTTGAGAGCCGGACGCAGGCCAAGCTGTTCAGCCGCAGCCTTGTTGGCAGGCATGACATTGACCGGCGGATGATCGACCAGCAGGCCCATGCGGCCATATTCGAGCACATCCTCGACCAGTTCGCGCGCAAGGCTGTCGAGCGTCACGCCGGACATGGTGATGTCCTTGGCATAGGCGTCCATTCCAGCGGGGAGAACGACCGCAGGCTCCTTGCGAAAGGCCAAGCCCACCAGACCGGCAATCGTGCGCCAGGTTGCGTTGAACAAGTCCGACCGGGCAAGCCGAGCCTTGTAACCGTCATCGGTTTCATCGACCAGCTTAGGCAGGTATTTCGTTCCCGCCGCATGCACCGCGTCCTGCCCGTCCACAACATCGGAGCAACGCTGCCACTTGGGCAGGTATTCATCATATTCGGGATGGTGTGAACTAACGCCTTTGGGTTTAGCGAGCATGGCTAAATGCCTCCTATGGAGATTGACGAAATGGCCCGGCCTCTCACAGGGTAGCGATAATACAGAAAATATCCGGCTGCATCGTTGACATGATCGTGACCCGATGACTTATCAGGTTCGCCGTTCTTATCATACGCTTGTTTTTCCAAACCTTCAACAAATGCGGGGCAGCGATCCACATTTACTTTCAACCGCCGCGCGCCTTCAGAATGGATCATCTGATTGACTGAAATAAGCCTGTCTTTGACGGCGGGGTTTGCTGATGGGGCAAGGACGGTGAACTTTGCGGCGCGCAACAGGGCAATGTCGCTTTCGCTGGCGTTGTTCGACTTGCGGCTTCCACCGCTGGCGTCAGGGTAGACGAAGATCGCATGCCCCTGATAGCGCGCCTTGATCGCGGCAATCATCGCTGGGGTGTCGAGCAGGCCGGTCAGTTCATCAACCGCATGCGGCAATCCATCACGCAAGACGAACACCACTGCCGCCATCTGACCCACGTTGAAGTCCATGCCGATGTGTAGTGGTTCGCTAACGGCAATGATCGTGGTGCAGGCATTCAAGGCGCGGTCGAACTCGGCGTAGATGCTACCGGCAGTCAGGTTGACGAACTCGCCATCAAGATAGGCTGACAGGAGGTTGGCGGGGTATGACGAGCGCAGGCTGTCGATATAGCCATCGGGCAGGTTCGCCGCGTTACTCATGGTAGTGGCCTTGATCAGCCGATAGCCTGGTGCCGGGTTTTTCTTCCACCGCTCGTAGACGAAGCGGAAGCCTTCTGGCGTGGTGGCAACAGCGACCGTGTTTAGCGAGCCGTCCGGTTTTTTCTGCCGGTTGCGCGCGATGGCCTTGTTCCAGACATCCCGCGCCTTTTCGGTCGGCAGTGTGTCCAGCTCGTCGAGAACGCTGTCGGCAACCTCATAGGCGACGATCCGAGCGGGGTTGTCCATCGTGCGACAAATAACTGCTCCACAATTATCAATTTCGATCACGCTGTCATTCTTGTTGATTTTGTATCGCGCCCCAATATTTGATAAAATTTCATCAAAGCGAGGAAATGCCATTCTAGAAATAAGGTCATATGTAGGCATATAAAAAGCTACATTTTGATTAGGATACCTCCTTTTTAATACAAGTGTTCTCCAAATACCTGCATGTGACTTTCCGGCACCAAATCCAGCAACCATAGCGGGAAACTGGTCGCTTGCAGTGACAAATTCAAATTGAGGAGGTGTTAAATTTACTTGCATCGCGCGGCCTTAATCTTCGCGATTGCTTCAGGTGTGTGCCTGTATCCTGCGCGAGCCTTATTCGCGGCGGTCAACTTTGCCCGATGTTCTGCTGAATGAGGAACACCTTTTTGTGTTGCTGACTTTTTGGCTCTCATTTCAGCCGACTGGACCTTCCCCATGTTGGCTGCTGATAACCGCGCCCGATGTTCGGCAGATTTAGGCTTACCCTTTAGAGCATGGGCAATGCGGTCTTTCGTCTCTTGTGAGCGCTTCACTCCAAGCGGGGATCTGGCTAGTTTTAGAACATTGAACTCCGCTCGCTCATCGATGTAAAATTGCTCGCGAGCATCAAGATCATTCAGTTCGCAGGTTTCCAGAACATGGAATGAAAAGCTCTCTGCTCCATATTTCACCCATGCCCTTTGCAGATGGCTCGAAGTATGTTCCCCGCGTTCAAGGTGGCGGCGATGTCCACCCCAGCGGCGGGCGATGTTTTTCGCCTGACCGACATATCGCTTGCCGCTGCCTTCATGTAGGATTTGATAGATGCCGGGGCCGTCAATCATTGGTAACCCCAATCTTGATGTCTGGCATGCCAATCGTAGCCGCTAAGTTCGCATTCACATCGAGCGGCAACACCTTGCCCACCAACGTCATGAACGCGGCGGGGTTTTCTTCCGCCTGCCTTGCAAGGTATGCTTGCCCACCAGCGTCCGAGAGCGCGCCCAGGATCATGTCCTTGACGGCTGCGGTGACTTTGTTCGGCTTCCCCTTGCGACTGCCCCCCTTGAGGTTAGCAAGCGACTTTTCCGACACTTTTCCGGCAGTCTGCCGATCTGTAGCCATCACCCTAACCCCCTAGTGCTGTGGTTGCGGGGCGGGTCAGGTGCGCGACGATGCGGGGGTGATCCCGGCGGATGGCTTTGAGCAGGGCCTGAGAGCCATGTGTCATGGCAGCGCGCCGAACCCGCTCCTCACCATTTCCGAAATTCTCCTCGGGTTCATCCAGCCTATCTGGATTGAACCGAGCAAAGCGTTTTCGTGTTGCTGCTGCGGCCATCTTTTCATCGCCGAACAGGCTGACGAGGTGGGCGAACATTTCGCGGGCAGTTGTTGGGATGGGATGGGTCATGGCTTGACGCTCCGAACTCGTTTGCCGGGTTGGCGATGTTTTTCGCAGCGGCGAATTTCAGCGAAGCGGCCAGGAATTGTCCAAGCAGTGAAACCCTCGCCGCAAGTCGCGCATTCGGATTGCCAGACCATGCCGACTGTTTCAGTTCCATCGGCGCGACGGTAAGGCTCGTGCGCCACCAGATCGAAGCGCTGCCCACCAATCTCGATTGCAAGACCGATTGGCGCAACGCCAACGGGCCTGATTTTGTTAGCCCGGCAAACCATCACTCAAAACCCTTTGCAGGGCTCTTCCGGCCCGAGGCGGAAAGCCCCTGTAAAGGGGGGGTAACTTCCGTTGAACTTCCGTTCAATGATTTCAATGACTTGTACATCCTACTTCCGCAACCTCCGTTCGACTTCCGTAATGAATGATTTCAATGACTTACGAGTGAACCTCCGTAAAAATGGGGCAACCTCCGTAAACCTCCGTTCCAACCTCCGTAAAGCTCATGTGATGGCGTCAATGACGCGCAGCCCGGACATCTTGGTAACGGTGCTAACCATTTCAAATGTAACAATTCCTTTTGCCAGCCATGCGTCCAGCAACTTCCTCCACTCGTCTGCATTTCCTCCGATCTTCGCTGCAAATATCATCGGCGCGTAACGACCGGCCTCGCGAGTCTGAACCTTGCTTGAGAGTGGTTTTCCGGCCTCCCAAGCGTCGGCCATCATGGTAAATGCGGAGACGATTTGGGGGTATGACGGAGCGCCACTTTCACCTTCCGCGGCATCAGCACGGACAGGGACAAGGGTGGATATTTCGTCGTCCAGCTCGATCCGCTCTAGGCGCATATGAAGCTTCTGGCCGTCCTCGCCGTCCTTCTGTTTTTCAACCAGGAGGGTCACAAGGCCATTGTCTTTTGTGAGCTTGATCGAGGCATCAACACCGCCCAGCAGGACGCTCGAGCCACGCATGCCGCGCTCTTTGTCCTTGCCGCTGTGGTGGATGCCAATCAGCGCGCCGCCGGTATGTTCCTTGACCTGATCGCAGGCGCGAATAAACGCTGACATGGTCTCTTGGCTGTTCTCGTCCACACCAGCAATGGCGCGGCTGACAGTGTCGATCACCACCAGCCCCACGTCACAATCCATTGCTTTTTTGGCCGCGTCTATCGTGCGCAGGAGCTTGGTGCGGTCGGCGTCGTCGGTCATCTGGACGGCAACCGGCAACAGCATGAATGGCGCATCAAAGGCTTGCAGGCCGTGGCTGATGCGCCAGCCAGTCACGCGTTTGCCGATACCCCGAGCGCCTTCTCCGGCGATGTATAGAACGCCAGTGCGCCGGGTGCGGACGCCGTGCCAGTTCATGCCTTGCGCAATGCGTAGGGCCATATCCAGCGCGATAAACGACTTGCCCGCGCCGGGATCGCCATAGATGGTGGTCAAGCCTTCCTGAGCGATGGTTTCATGCACCAGCCATTGCGGCGGCGGCATAGCTTCCAGATCGGCAAGGCTGAGTAGTTCGAAGGTCGCGCCGCTCTGTTTGGGCAGTTCCAGCAGCGCAGCTAGATCAGGAAGCGGCGCGTCTTCCGCAGTGTTGCGATAGGCGCGAACGGCATCCTCAAGCGCAGCAATGGTGCGGCGGCGATTGGCGAGGTCGCGGATCTGTTCGGCAAGCTCGAATGGAGCAAGCAGGCCGCTATCGTCGGCAGTCAGGCGGAAAAGGTATGTTGTGCCGCCTAAGTCAGACAAACCCTCGTCGGCTTCAAATTCAGGCCGCAGGAGCGTGGCGTTGACCTGCTTGCCTTCATCTGACCAACGCTTAATCGCAGTGAACACACGGGCATGCACGGGCTCGTAAAAATCTTCCGCACCGATCTTGCCAGCAAGTTTGGCAACCAGTGGGTTTTCGATCAGCAGCGCGCCCAATAGCACGGCCTCCGCCTCGATGTTTTCCGGCACAGTTGAACGCGCGCCGCCTATGCTGTGAATTGTCGCCACGCTAGCCATGCCCCGCCTTCTCAAATTCCACAAAAGCCCGCTCGTAGGCATCCTGGCGAAGCATGATCCAGAACGGGTTATCGACCAGCGCACGGTCTGCGACTTGGGCTTTCAGCAGCGCCGCATGGGCCGCGAAGGCGTCCGTGGCGCGCTGGTCGGATGCGAGGCGCGTCACGCCGCCCGCTCCCGAACAGGAAACCCGGCACTGCGCAAAAATGCCATAGCCTCATCAGCAGAACGCGCGACCGTCGCGGGGAACGAATACCGCCGTAACAGATCGATCCATTCCTGCTGCGCTTCCGAGATAACGCCCTTCGCAGCTTTGAACTCGATCATCGCCACAAGCCCGTCTGGCCCGAGGCACATCACATCGGGGAAGCCGGTTGCCAGACCTTCCTTCTTCGCCCGCGCAGCTTCCCAGCGGGTGCGGCGAGCGGCGTTCGGAATAGCCACGACCTTGATCGCAGGCGCGGCATAATACATCCGCTTGCGGAATGTGGCCTGTATATCGACCTCGAGGATGGTGACAGCTTTTGTCACCCTCTGCGCGCCTGCAATTCGGCGTCGATGGCTGCGATCTGGTCGAGGGTGAAGCGATGCGAGCGCGCAAGGCTGGCCAGCGTGGCGGCATCGCGGCGCGGGTTCATGGTCAGCTTGGCGACGATCTGCGCGCGATGATAGGCGCGCGTGGGCTGGTCTACGGCATGGCGCGGGGCTGGTTTCATATCCCGAACTGCTCCCGCGCATAGGCAGCACCGTAAATCTCGCGCAGGGCAATGTAGTCGTCGCGCGTCTGGCCTTCGAGCGGGAGCCGCTTGCGTCCCTTGGGCCGGGAAATGCCGAGCGGGGAGACGACACAATATATGGACTTGGTAGACTTGCCATGCGCCGCCGCGATGGCGCGCAAGGTCTGGCCCGATATGTATTCGGCGATGATTTGCTGGCGCAGGTCGTCGGTCATAGCTGCACTGCCTTGCGCTGGCGGTAGCGGGTGAGGATGTTCATGCCACCCTCAGCCGCTTGCGCTCTGTGGTGGTCACAAAGCCGTTCAGGGCCTCGATGCAGTCCTTGACCGCTGGGAGTGCATCCATCTCGCCTTTCGGCCCCTTGGCACATGTCGGGGCGACCATGGCGGCGGCAAGCGGCCCAAGCGGTTCGATGCCATCACTGTCGGAGCATTCCCAAAGTGAACTGTAAGGCAGCAATGCCGACTTGCCGTAGACCGCGCCAATCTTGCTGATTGTCAGGCTATCGAGGGTGCAGACTTCATTGCGGGCGCGCTGGATCGTGTTCACATGAACATGAAGCCTTGCCGCCGTCAGAGCGTCGGTTTCCTCATGCTCTTTCTGTAGATCGCGGATCACATTGGCGAGCGCGCGCCTTACACCCTCGGTGGTGGGCAGAGCATCAAAAGGCAACATTACCTGCGCAGAGTTTGCCATTACACACTCTCCCCATGGAGACGCACACCGCTCTTGCTAACGGGCGACGAGATTTGGAAAACCGGGCCGGGTTCGCGGGATGCAAGCCCGGCCCAAGGTTGCGCTGCGTCCTTCGGGAGTGGGTCAGGTGCGCTCTCTGCGGGTCTGAAACCATGGCGCGGACCAGCTACTTGTGTGAGCCAGCCAGCCCGCGCCTCGCCGGTTTGGGGAGCATAAACGGCCCCGGCGATCTGTGTTTGTGTGTCCCCCGCCACCCCTCAGTCCCTCCATTCGTCAGGAACATCGCCGAACTTGTGCGGGGCGATCAGGTGTATCGCCAGTTCGGCCAAGGCTACGAAGCCAAGGCACAGCAGGAATGGCGAGATAAGGAGCAGCGCCAGTGCGCCGACGATGGCGAGGGTTGTCATTGGACACCTCCACCGGGAAGGCTTGCGACCCTCCCGGCTTTGGCTACAGTCGAGCTAGCAACACCGACTGAAAGGATTGGCCAGCCATGGCTAAAGACGATGTTTCCGTTAACGCGACTTGCGAGTGCGGCCACAAATTCAAGATACCCATCGCCGGGGAGGATTTGGAGACGATGGAGTTCACCTGCCCCGGTTGCGGGAAGGTTGACAGCTTCACACCTGAACAGATCGCCAGTCTCGCCGCCGCCTATGATCGTGCCGTCGAGGAGGTCAATGCCAAGCTCAAGGCAGTCGCCGATGGCAGCAAAATTATCAAGTATCGACCGTAGCGATAGCGCAGCATCGCTCGCGTCAACCGATATGGTGAGGCTGTCGAGCTTAGCCATTCCGCACCTCCGTGATGACCGGAGTATCGTCACATGCCGCGATTGGCTGGAGGTCCGTTTCGATGCGACGCCAGAACTGGCTCATGCTGGCATTAAATGCCCGAATAGCCTTCGAGGCCGGGCTCCGCGCCTCAGCCCGCCGCGCAGCCCATGTCTCAATGCCGGTCTGTTTGCGCGGCGTCATGCTGAACACTCGCCCAAAACTGATGCAAAATTCGCTTTGACCGCCAACGGCTTAGGTAACATCTTCCCCCCGTCACCGGGGAGGACAGTGTGCCAAATAGCAAAGAGACGATCTGGCTGGACGAAGCGCCCACGTTCATCATTGACGGAAGCGGTGTGCTGTTCGTCCGAGGCCATTCCGCGCATAATGTGCGCATCAGCCATTCCAGCTTTCGGGCCATGGTTGAACGGGGCATTCGCGAGCTTAATGCCTTCGATGCCGAGGTTCGGTGCAAGGTCGTGCCGTTCAGGAGGGTGCGGGAGTAGCATTAGGCTGCTGCTCCCTGCGGGCGTTTGCGGTTCGCGCCAGTGGCCAGTTCCTCCAGCGTCGAAAAGCCTGCCTGCGTAATGTCCAGCCACAAATCAGATGGAATGCTATCGCGCTGGTCCCATGACCTAACCGTTGTGATCGGGCGCTTGGTGAGGGCAACGATTTGCTCGTGACCCGCGCTGCGCAGAATGTCTCGGTGGGTTCTCATTCCCCCGTTATGCATTATGCGTTTTCAACTTGCAAGCGCCTTTTGCATAACGAAGCAAATTATCGTGACTATATGTCCGATTCTGCTGAACGCCTCCGCATTGCCCGCCTTCGAGCTGGGTATGACACTGGCAAAGAGGCCGCGATTGCGCTGGGCTTCCCCGTGTCCACCTATCTTTCGCACGAGAACGGAAGTCGCGGTTATCCTGCATCAAAGGCGCAAATCTACGCTCGCCGGTTCAAAGTCCGCGAACAATGGCTGCTCTATGGTGTCGGTGAAGGTCCAGGCGAAACCGGCGATAACAAGGCTGAGGTCGTCAACATATTTGACCACCTTCCGCCGATCAAACAGGCCGAAGCGTTGGGCTATTTGCGAGGCCTTGCCGAAAAATAGCATTTATTATGCAAAATGCGTTTGACACCATATGACGCATAATGCATAACGTCTCCAGCAACAACGCTGGAGCGCCTGCAATGCCCACCACCACAAAACCAAAACGCGCAAAGAAGGCCGCACCTGCTGAACAGGGCATCGCAGCCTACAAGGGTTTTCATTCAGACCTGACCTGCAATGGCTATCAGTTCGCCATTGGTGAAACCTTCCACCACACTGGCACAGTCAAGGCTTGCTCGTCAGGCTTCCACGCCTGTGAAAACCCGCTCGATGTTCTCACCTATTACCCGCTAATCGGTGACAATGGCTCACTCAATCGCTTCTGCCGCGTCACGGTGGGTGGAGAAGTCTCGCGCCATACTGGCGACAGCAAACTGGCCGGGGCAAAGATCACCATCGACATGGAGTTGTCGCTTCCCGCCTTCATCAAGGCTGGAGTGGATTGGATCATTGCCGCAGCGAAAGGCAGCGACACTGCGAGCGGCAAGAAAGATGCGCAGCTGGCCGCGTCGGGCGACTCCTCGCAGCTGGCCGCGTCGGGCGACTACTCGCAGCTGGCCGCGTCGGGCGACTACTCGCAGCTGGCCGCGTCGGGCTACTCCTCGCAGCTGGCCGCGTCGGGCAACTACTCGAAGCTGGCCGCGTCGGGCTACTCCTCGCAGCTGGCCGCGTCGGGCAACTACTCGCAGCTGGCCGCGTCGGGCTACTCCTCGAAGCTGGCCGCGTCGGGCTACTCCTCGCAGCTGGAAATCACTGGCGCAAAGAGCGCTGCCGCCGCAGTCGGACCCGGCTCAAGAGTAAAGGCATCAGCCGGAACGCCCGTAGCTATATGCGAATATGACCGCAACGGCGCGCCGATTGGCTTTGCCACTGGCATTGCTGGCCAAGATGGCATTCCTTCCGATGTGTGGCTGATCGCCCGCGACGGCAAACTGGTGGAGCCATCATAATGCCCACCACCCGCCCATGGAACTACGCAAGCCACGTCACTGCCTGCCCTGAGTGCAACGGCGCTGGTAAAGTCGCCTCGCATCGTCAGGCCACGGTAAACGATCCATACCCCGAAGCGCCTTGCCCCTATGGCTGCGCAGAGCATCTGCCTGAATGCGCAGTGTGCGGGTTTGGCGTCGAGGTCGCGGGTTACGATTGCCTAGCTTGCGCGACTGTCGAGGATATTCCCAACCCCGCCAAGTTCGATGTTTCAGCCTTTGCCGCCGCTATGGCGCGGGCGATTGCTGCACGGTTGGCCGCTGATGTGAGGATTGCAGCATGAAGTCCCTCGCCCAAACAACCCGCGTATTGCAGAGCGCACTGGACGAGCTTGAGGCTGACGTTTGGTCTGGCCGGGAGCGGGCAGTCATTCACGCCCGCGCACACCTTGCCCGCATGACGCCCGAACGCCGGGCGCAGCTTGAGCGGGAGTGGCTCGCATGACCCTCATCGCCGCAATCCTCATAGCCGCCGCGTGGCTCGACTGCGCCGCATGTGACCGGGAATGGAGCAACAGGCCATGAAACGCCTGCGCGAACTGAAAGAATACCGCGCCCGCGATTGGGAAAAGCGCATGGGTGGCAAGGGCGACGACACAGGCGGTTGCTTTCGTGTTCCAGTTGCGCCCGGCGTCGAACTGGCAGTCATTGCCAGCAGTGGCGGCGGTTGGGATCACCTTTCCGTTTCCAACCCGCACCGATGCCCAACGTGGGCGGAAATGGAGCGCGTAAAGCGGCTGTTTTTCCATAGCCACGAGGTCGCGATGCAACTGCATGTCGGCACGAGCGACCATATCAGCATTCATCCGAATTGTCTGCATTTGTGGCGTCCGCATGACGTGGAAATCCCGCTGCCGCCGAAGGAGTTTGTATGAACGTCATAGCCAAGCGCGCAGACGGCCAGCCTGCCTATGTCGCGGCCAAGCCTCGCAAGCGCCAGTCAGACTACGCCAAGCCGTTCGCGCTTGAGCCCATGCCCGCGCCCTCGATCTGGCGGCGGATTTTCAAGGGAGGTGTGAAGTGATCACCTATCACCCGGAAGTAACACAAGGAAGTGATGAGTGGCTGGCTATGCGGCGCGGCATTCTAACCGCGTCCGAGATGAACCGCATCATCACGCCCACGCTCAAGATCGCTGGCAATGACAAGTCCCGCGCGCATGAACTGGAAATAGCGGCGCAGCGGATCTCCGGCTATGTCGAGCCGCACTATGTCGGCGATGACATGCTGCGCGGCATGGAAGACGAGTTCTATGCTCGCCAGCTTTACGCCGATCACTACGCGCCCGTCACTGAAACCGGCTTCATCACGAATGACAAGCTTGGCTTCCTGGTCGGGTATTCACCCGATGGCCTGGTCGGCGATGACATGCTGCGCGGCATGGAAGACGAGTTCTATGCTCGCCAGCTTTACGCCGATCACTACGCGCCCGTCACTGAAACCGGCTTCATCACGAATGACAAGCTTGGCTTCCTGGCCGGGTATTCAGCCGATGGCCTGGTCGGCGATGATGGCTTGATCGAGGTCAAGTCGCGCCGCCAGCGTTTCCAGATCGAGACAATCGCAAGCTGTGAAGTTCCGGCGGAATATATGATCCAGTTACAGACCGGGCTTCTGGTCACAGAGCGCCAGTGGATCGACTTCATCAGCTATTCCGGCGGCTTGCCGATGTTCGTCCAGCGCGTCGAGCCAGACCCTGAAATTCAGGAGGCGATTATTGCCGCCGCCCGCGCCTTCGAAGTGCGGGTTGAAGAGAAGATGTTGGAATACCGCGCATCGGTAGTTTCGAGGAAGCTGATCCCGACCGAGCGGCGGGTTGAACAGGAGATGTTTGTATGAACGACATGACCCCCATAATTATCCCGAAGAGCGACCAAATCTCGGCAGACGACTTCATCGCCGGGCCGCATACCTACACCATCGAAAGCGTGGATATTCGCCCCGGCACCGAACAGCCGGTCAGCATTTTCATGGTCGGCGAGCCGCGCGCATGGAAGCCGTGCAAGTCCATGTCGCGGTGCCTTGTCGCGGCATGGGGTCCGGATGCCAACGCCTACCTTGGCCGCAGCGTCACGCTCTATCGCGATCCGAAAGTGAAATGGGGCGGCATGGAGGTCGGCGGCATTCGCATCAGCCACATGAGCGACATTGAGCGCGATATGCTGCTGCAACTGACCGCGACGAAGGGCAAGCGCGCCCCGCATGTGGTCAAGCCCCTAACCATCGCCCCCGCCACCGACAAAGCCGCCGACTGGACCCGCGACCACCTCGAGGCCATCCGCGATACCACGACGCTTGAAGACCTTGATGTGGTCGAAAAGGCAGGCGCAAAGGCGCTGGTCAAGCTGGAACGCGACCGCCCCGAACTGCACCGGCAGTGCCTCGATGCACTGCAAGCCCGACGCGAGTTTCTGACGCCTGCCGAGGGCCGCGCGACCGCCGACATGGGCGAGGCAAACAGCGGCTTCGATCCGGCTGAATTTGAGGATTGATGATGACAGTTCACCAGGGCGCGGGGGAGGCTAACAATCTCCCCCGCGACATTCTAGCCCTCATATCCCGCGCGGCAGGGATGGAAGCAACGGCAGATAGCCTGCTGATCGAGCTACAGCTTGACCCGCTGGATATGGCTTATCTTTCGATGGAATTGGAAGACCACTGCGATGTGTCGTTCACCGATGCCGAGGTGGATTCGTGGGAGTGTGTCGCGGATGTTTTGGCGGCAGTTGAGAAGGCGAGGGTGATAGCGTGATTATCGATACAACTGCTTGGGCATG
>JAHFPK010000172.1 GCA_023266715.1 Hyphomicrobiales bacterium
CATGAACTCCTTCGCCTGTTTCTCCGGATAGAAATCAGCGTCGGAAAATCCCAACAGTTTTTCAGCCTCAGACCCAATAATCTTGCAATGGGCTTCATCGGAAAATACAAAATTGAGATTCTTGTCCTTGACAAAAATGGAGGTTGGCAACAAGTCAAGAATTTGCAGAAGCGCATCTATATTGGTAATGCGCGATGCAGGAGTCTTTCCGTGAACGGTCATAGCGGTTATCTCTCCGGAGAGCGAAGCAAGCAGATAATTACGCAACTAATTTTTCAAGGCGGTCCAATAGAGCCGACGGATCAAACGGCTTATTCAGGATCCCCGTCACCTCGACATCATCAAAGAGCGCAAGCTCCTTGCTGTGCTCCGAGGCATTGCCCGTAATTATTATCGTTGGAACGCTGCGTCCCTGTTTCTTCAGTGTGGCGTAAACATCTATGCCATTGATAAGGGGCATTCTAAGATCAAGAACGAGAACATCCACGCCTCCAGCAATAACTCGCGAAATTGCATCACGGCCATTGCGGACCAACTCGCAGCGGTAGCCATTGCGATTGATCAGTTGGGCAAGCGTCGGCCCGAAATCCGGATCATCCTCGGCAATAAGAACGACACCAGATGTACCAAGCCCCGATACGGCATCAAGCACCTGATAGAGATTAACAGGCTTGGAGAAAACACCCATGGCGCCGCCTGCGATAGCCTGCTGAAGGAGCTGTTCAACGCTGTAGCCCGTCATCATGTAAACACGTGCCCCGGGCTTCAGTCTCTTGATCTCCAGGAAGCTTTCTACGCCGTTTTTTCCCGGCATCATCACATCCATGAAGGCGATGTCAAAATCTTCCTTGAGATAGGCCGCAATGGCGCTTTGTCCGTCATGGACGACGAGTGGCCTGTGCCCTTCCATTTCAAGCAGCTCTCCCATGGAGTTGGCATTGTCGGCATCATCATCGACAACGAGTATGCGAAGGGAGCGTTTCATGCTGCCTGCTCTCCACTGTTCTCATGAATCGGCAGCCACAGGGTGAACGTGGCGCCCTTCCCCTCGACAGAATCTATGTCAAGACCTCCACCATGCTGCTCGAGTATCTGCTCCACTGCCGGAATTCCAAGCCCGGTGCCAAAATTCTTGGTCGTAAACAGCGGCTCGCGGATTTTCATCATGTTGTCTGGGGAAATGCCTGGCCCATTGTCAGCCACGCTAATTTCAGCGCCGCGCTTCGTCAATTTTGTGCTGACGGTAATGATCGGCGTTTCCGTAAATCTTGCGCTGGCATCATCGCCCTTGCCAACCAACGCTTCCGAAGCATTTGCAAGCAGGTTGATAATGGCGCGTTCAAACCTTCCGGGTTCGAGGTCAACCAGTTTGTCGCCCAAACCGAAATAGCATTCGATTGAAACCGACTCCGGCAGCTTTTGCGCCTCGCCATGGACGAGCTTTTCGAGCCAGACATCAAGCACAGTAGGCTCGGCCTTCACTGCCTTGGAACGGGAAAAGTCCAGAAGTTGCGTAATGATATTGTCGCAACGGATGACCCCGTTGTTGATGCGCTGCAATTGCGGCTCTACGCCAAGCCCTTTGTCCTTGATCTTGCGCCCGAGAAGATAGGTTGAAGTTCGAACCGTGCTCAGTGGATTTCGCAATTCATGGGCAACGGTAGCGGTCAGATTGCCAAGCTGCGCCATTTTACCCTTGCGCAGCGCTTCATCCTGGGCTTCCCGGAGCTTCATGATGTTGTTGCTGAGCTGCCGGTTGAGCGCACCCATCTCGCTATTGACGTTCCGAACTTCCATTGAAAATGTAAGGGCCTGCTCATGGGATTCTGCTAGTTCATTATGGGTCTTCTCGAGTTCAATGAACTTTCGCTTGAGCAAACGTCCCATGAATTGTCCATAGACTGCAACGGCACAGATGACCAATGCCATCAACAGGCCAATGTAGAATTCATAATTCCGCAATTTCGTCACGGTTGCGGCCGCATCATCGGCAGCTTTCAGCTTCACCCGCTCAATCAACTGGTTGAGGTCCTTTATGGTGAACCTCAGGGAGCCATAGCGCTCAACAATGCGGGAAACGACCGCTTGGGCTCCAATGTTATCGCCAGCGCTGATGAGAGAGGTCACTCTTGCCGCAAGTTTTTCAATCTCGCTCATGGCAGTATCCATCTGCCGCAACAGGGTCAGGGCCTTCTTTGCCGGCAACTCGTCAAAATGCAACGGAACTTGCGCACTGAGCCGCTTGATTTCCTGACGAAATTCGTAAGTCTTGGTTTTAAACATCGATTGCGCCTGGGCCAGCGCCTTGGTGTTGAGCACTTTGACATATTCCGATTGCGCATCGGCTACTGCATCGGCAATGATCCACGATGATGACAACTGGCGATCAAAAGACAGGGACTCGTTGACGCCGGCCTGGTACACGCCGATCACCAGATGGCTCAGGTAAAGGCCGCAAAAAATGGCTACGAGATTGAACGCCGCAATCAGAAAATAGACAAATTGCACCCTTGGCCAGGTATTTCGGCCGTCTTGTCGTGCTGCCTTTCCCAACTCCGCCGCTCCCCCGCTGACCCCAAAAGGTTTGAAAAGTTACGCTGCCCCATTTATGGTAAACAAATGGTTGAAATTCCCAAATCCGGCCTGAAAGAGCTAAAAATCACGGGGCATTTCTCGGGCGGTTGCCAGTGCGGATCGATCCGGTTTCACGTTGCTGGAACTCTCGGGCGGGCCGGAATTTGCCACTGCCGGATGTGCCAAAAGGCTTTCGGATCCTGGGGTGCGGCGCTGGTTTCCGTTCCAGCCAAATACCTGTCCTGGACGTGGGGCCAACCCGGCGTGTTCCGGTCATCGGCCATTATAGCGCGGGGCTTCTGCGCCAAATGCGGCACACCACTTTATATGCGTGAGGATGGCGGTGACATTTTTGAACTTGCTATCGGAGCTTTCGACGAGCCTTCCCGCGTCGGACCTCTTACCGAGCAGGTGGGGGGTGAAAGCCGCGTGTCATGGTTTGGCGATATGCACCTCCTTCCGGAAAAAACCACTACCGAGACCCGCACCCCGCAAGACCTCGCCAAACTGAAAAGCCTGCAGCATCCCGATCACGACACGGACCATTGGCCATGAGCGCTGCGATTACAGGAGGCTGCCAGTGCGGCCAGGTGCGCTATGCCATCAGCGGCCCCCTCTTCGGGGCCCATATCTGCCATTGCCGCATGTGCCAGAAAGCCTTTGGAAATTTCTTTGCAGCCCTTGCTGGCGTGAAAAAATCCGACCTGCGCTGGACCATGGGCAAGCCCGCCTATTACCGCTCATCTTCCATCGTTCGTCGCGGTTTCTGCTAACACTGCGGTACGCCGCTCACCTTTTCCTATGACCACAAGCCCCACATGAGCATTTCAATTGGTTCGCTGGATAATCCGGCGCTGGTCAAGGTGGAAAATCAATTTGGCCTTGAGGGCATGTTGCCGGCCTTCCCCAGCTTGCACACGTTGCCAGGTTCACGCACCGAAGACGACATTTCACCGGAAGATTTGGAAAAGTTGAAAAGCCTGCAGCATCCCGATCATGACTAGCCTGCAATTGCCGCTTTGATCGCGGCAAGTGCCTCATCCGCTTTCCCGGCATCAGGCCCGCCGGCTTGCGCCAAATCCGGCCTGCCGCCGCCCCCCTTGCCGCCGAGCACGGCGGCCCCTGCCCGCACCAGATCGACAGCGCTTAACTTTGATGTGAGATCAGCAGTTACGCCCACGTAGAGGCTGGCCCTGCCCTCGGCATTGGCGCTGAGAAGGGCCACCACGCCGGAACCTAGCCTGGCCTTGCTTTCATCAACCAGGCCCTTCATGTCCTTTGAATCCATGTCGCCCAGAATGCGTTTCATGAACTTGATGCCATTGACCGTCTGAACCTCACTATCGCCTGCAGAGGGTCCCCCGCCAAGAGCCAGCGCTTTCTTGACGTCAGAAAGTTCGCGCTCAAGCTTCTTGCGCTCATCCAGCAGGCTTTCGATGCGACTCACCACTTCCGACGGTGAAGTTTTGAGAATGGCCGCCGCCGCCGCAACGCGCTTGTCCTGCTGATCAAGATAGTCGCGGGCAGCCGGTCCAGCCAAAGCTTCAAGCCGCCTGACACCGGCGGCCGAACCGCTCTCAGCCAGAATTTTTATGAGGCCGATATCACCCGTGCGTGATACATGCGTACCGCCACAAAGTTCCAGCGAATAGATTGGCCGGCTGGCGCCTTCCGGATTGCGCCCCATGGAAACCACGCGCACTTCATCGCCGTATTTTTCGCCAAACAGCGCCATGGCACCCTCGGCAACCGCCGCATCAACCGACATCAGCCGCGTGTTAACAGGTGCATTTTGCAGAACAATATCATTGGCCATGGCTTCAACGGCGCGGAGTTCTTCCGCACTCATGCCCTTGTTGTGGGAGAAGTCAAAGCGCAGTCGGCTGGGCTCGACAAGAGAACCCTTCTGGGCCACGTGGGTGCCCAAGGTCTTGCGCAACGCTTCATGCAACAGGTGCGTTGCCGAATGGTGCTGGCGATTGCCTGCACGGCGCCCATGATCCACATTGATCTCCACCGCCTCGCCAAGCGCCAGCGTACCCGATTCAACCTTACCCATATGGATGATCAAATCGCCGACCCGCTTTTCCGTGCCCTGCACACGGAACACCCCGCCACCTGCCGACTTGATCACACCATGATCGCCGGTCTGGCCTCCTGATTCCGCATAAAATGTCGTCTGGTTTATGACAATCGAAGCCCTGTCACCGGCTTTCAGTGCCTTGACTTGCTTGCCATCGACAACCATGGCCGTAATTACGCCTTCCGCCTTTTCGGTGTCATAACCCAGAAATTCCGTTACCCCCACGGCTTCGCGGATTTCAAACCAGATCGTATCGGTCCTGGCATCGCCCGAGCCCTTCCATGCGCGGCGCGCTTCGGTCTTCTGCACATTCATCGCTGCGGCAAAAGCATCCGTATCAACTGCGATGCCACGGGGCCGTAATGCATCCTGGGTGAGATCAAGAGGAAAGCCATAGGTGTCATAAAGCTTGAAGGCCGTGTCGCCGGCAAACACATCGCCATTCTTGAGGCTTTGCGACTCTTCATCGAGAATGCGAAGGCCCCGTTCCAGGGTTTTGCGGAACCGCGTTTCTTCCAGCCGAAGGGTTTCCGTAATCATATCTTCCGTGCGCTGTAGTTCCGGATAGGCAGCACCCATTTCATGGACCAGGGTGGGAACCAGTTTCCACATCAAGGGCTCACGTTGGCCGAGAAGCTCCGCATGCCGCATGGCACGCCGCATGATCCGGCGCAGCACATAGCCACGCCCCTCGTTGGAGGGCAGAACTCCATCGGCAATCAGGAACGACGAGGCGCGCAGGTGATCGGCAATAACCCGGTTTGAGGCCTTGTTGTTCCCCTCAGCCGGAACGCCGGTTTTTTCCACGATTGCCGAAATGAGGGCACGGAACAAATCCGTTTCATAATTGTCGTGGGTGCCTTGCAGGACAGCGGCGATTCTTTCCAGCCCCATGCCCGTATCAATGGAAGGCTTGGGCAGGCTGATGCGCTCAGTCTTGCTCACCTGCTCATACTGCATGAACACCAGGTTCCAGATTTCTATGAAACGGTCGCCATCGGCTTCAGCGCTTCCCGGCGGGCCGCCGGGAATCTTGTCGCCATGATCGTAAAAAATTTCCGAGCACGGGCCGCAAGGTCCCGTATCACCCATGGACCAGAAATTATCTGAGGTGGGAATGCGGATAATGCGGCTGTCCGGTAACCCTGCAATTTTCCTCCACAGACCGAAGGCCTCCTCGTCTTCTGAAAAGACGGTAACGGTAAGCTTGTCTGCAGGCAGGCCGTATTCCTTGGTAACCAGCGTCCAGGCCCAATCAATCGCATCGGGCTTGAAGTAGTCGCCGAAGGAAAAATTTCCGAGCATTTCAAAAAAAGTGTGATGCCTGGCCGTGTAGCCCACATTGTCAAGATCATTGTGCTTGCCGCCAGCCCGGACGCATTTCTGCGCCGTGGTGGCGCGGCTGTAGGGGCGGCGTTCGACGCCCGTAAACACATTCTTGAATTGCACCATGCCCGAATTGGCAAACATCAGCGTAGGGTCATTGCGCGGCACAAGCGATGAAGACGCCACAACC
>JAHFPK010000173.1 GCA_023266715.1 Hyphomicrobiales bacterium
GTTCTTGACGGTCTTTTCGCCCTGATCGAGGAACTCGATCTCCAGCTTGTTGCCGATCTGCTGACGCACCACCGCCGAACAGGCAATGCCGCCCGGCCCCGCCAGCGCCTCGAGCCTGGCCGCCATGTTGACGCCGTCGCCGTAGAAATCGTCGCCCTCGACGATGATGTCGCCGAGATTGATGCCGATGCGCAATTTGATGTGGCGGTCCTCGGGCACGCCTGCATTGCGCTCCGGCATGCCGGTTTGGATTTCAACCGCACAGCGGGCCGCGTCGAGGACGCTGCCAAACTCGATCAAAAATCCGTCGCCCATCACCTTGAAGATGCGCCCGTTATGCTTGACGACGGTGGGATCGAAGAACTCGCGGCGGTGTTGCCGCAGTGCCCCCATGGTGCGCTCTTCATTGGCTTCCATGAGACGGGTGTAGCCGACGACATCGGCCGCCAATATGGCAGCAAGTCTCCGTTCTACCCGCTCTTCTGACATAGTCTTTCCCGGTTCCGCACGGAAACAGCCTACTCGAATATTTGACCGAATGGCAAACTCATCATGCAAATGGACTGGATGGCTGCTAAGGGTCATTCACGTCGGTTTTGCCATATCTGCGATATATCCGCTATCCGGCCCATAGCGGACCTGGCAGTTCGACGTTGCGAACGCCGGGATAGGCGTGATTCAATCTCCTTAACCGGAGGCTGGAATCATGAGATATGAATTCACGGACTTTGAGTGGACTGCCATCAGGCCGTTCCTCCCAAATAGCCGCGCGGTGTGCCGAGGGTTAACGACCGGCGTGTCCTCAACGGGATTTTTTGGATATTGCGTTCAGGTGCACCGTGGCGCGACTTACCGGACGCTTTGGGTCCTACGCGCCCTGCTATAATCGCTTCCTCCATTTGGCAACCGTCTTCTGATTAATGCCATGACGCTTGGCCAGCATTCTCAGGCTCTCTTGACTATTTTGTATTGCTCGACGGACTGCCTCTGTCGTTGTGGCGCTGCCGTGAAGAATTTGCCCCATAGTGCTTCCTTCCATTCAGGAGACAATACTGCACCATCAAATGCCGGGACTAAACACCTAGATCAGGCTGATCTCAATTTTTGCAATTTCAGCCACGACACTAACGCTCATTAAATGCTCACTGTTCTCCCTTGGCACCACTATTCTTTGATATGGCACCCAATGTACAACGTTGTCAGGCATCCGCAGGGCAGCGAGCACATGATCGTAGCGTGGTTTTCCCGAGCGCAAGACGTGGGTGTAGGCTTCACTTACAACTTCATCATAGGAATTACCGCTCTTGCACGCGTATGACACCGGCGACATGCCGTAAAGCTTCGCGATCGTCGATTGCGCGCCAATGCGATCGACGCGGAATTTGCGCGATTGTTCCTCGTAAACGCAATCAACCGAATTTTCCGGCAAGATCGTGTGCTCCTGCCAGATCTTCTGCAACATGGGCGGCAGCATCTTTCCCTTCGGATCAAATTCCTCAACGAAGGTTCGCTTGGTCAGATGCAGTTCACTTTTGGCAATAACTTGCTCGATCCTGTTAACGGCCTCGGCAACCGTAAAACAGGTCTCTTCAAACCAGCCGGAAAGGTAAAAACGCAGGACAATGGGCAAGCTGGCCGCGGGCAACCACTTGATGGCGTAGTAAAGAGAACCAAAACAGGGCGAGAAAACCGACCATTTGATTTCTGTGCCAAGCGGGCCCGTTGTGACCCTCACAGCACCGTCATGGTTGAAACGCTCCGTTTCAACGTCATCGAGGATATGTTCGATGGACGAATCAGGAAGCTTCCGTCCCCCAGCTATCCAAAATCTTTGGCCCTGCATGACCTTATCCGCTGGTGCGGCTCCAATAATCCTTACAGTCCTTCCGTGAATTTCGTCATCAAACTGTAAATGTCCATTTTCCACATCTTGCTGGTGGTGCGGATAATTTTGCGTTAAGATTCATAGCGTTATTTAATATCAGTTGAAGGATTGGGCCTGAATTGAGGAGGTAAATCCCTCATTTTGGAGCTCAAAAAGCGTTAACCAAAACGGTTGTTCTTTGGAAATCCCTTGGGCGGCAGGCGGCCTGCCTGGGCGCGTTCGCCCAGCCAATCCTTCAATTCTGTCACCGTAAAGTTCCGCCCCGATGAATCGATCCAGGACAGGCCCTCTTTCAGCTTGAAGGTTCGCGCGTCCGACAGGCCGCCATCCTTGAATTTCTGCATGCGAACGCCCTTTCCACGGGACATTTCCGGAAGCTCGGAAAGTTTGAAAATAACCAGCTTCCGGTTGTTGCCGACGGTTGCAACATAATCATCGGACTCGCCTACGCTGACACAGACCTGAGCTTCACTTGGCGCTTTCACATTCAACACCTGCTTGCCCTTGCGTGTGGTGGCCACGCATTCATCCTCAAGCACTATAAAGCCGTCACCGTCAGTTGAGGCTAGCAAACGCTTTGTGCCAGGCATATGCACAAACAACTCAACAATTGAATCCGTAGAGTCGAGGTCGGCCATCAGGCGCACTGGTTCCCCGTGGCCGCGGCCGCCGGGAAGTTTTGCAGCCTCAAGGGTGAAAAATTTGCCCGATGACGAGAACAGGATGATCTTGTCGGTGGACTGGGCAGTGAAAACAAATTTCGCCTGGTCGCCGTCCTTGTAGGAAAGAGTCGAGGTATCCTCAATGTGGCCTTTCATGGCCCTGATCCAGCTCTTTTCACTGCATACGATGGTGACTGGTTCCTTCTCGATCATGGACTGTTCGAGGTCGAGATCGATTTCAGGGGCCTCAGCAAAATCGGTGCGCCTCTTACCGAGCGGGGTCTTCTTGCTGAATTTTTCTTTGACGGCTTTAATTTCTTCAGAAATCTGCTGCCATTGCTGATCGTCAGATTTGAGAAGCGCGTTCAGGCCCTTCTGTTCTTTGGTGAGATTTCCATTCTCAGTCCGGATCTCCATTTCTTCAAGTTTGCGGAGAGCCCGCAAACGCATATTCAAAATGGCTTCGGCCTGATTGTCAGTGAGCTTGAAGCGCTTCATCAAGGCGGGTTTCGGTTCATCTTCCTCGCGGATGATGCGGATGACTTCATCAAGGTTGAGATAGGCAATGAGGTAGCCACCCAGAATTTCCAGACGCCTGGCAATTTCGGCGAGGCGGAAATTGGTGCGGCGAACCAGTACGGTCTTGCGATGCTGAAGCCATTCGCGCAGAACGTCGGCCAGCGACATGACCACGGGAACCTTGCCACCGGACAGCACGTTCATGTTGAGCGGAATGCGCGCCTCAAGTTCCGTATTGCGAAACATCTGCTCCATCATCAGGGTGGGATCGACGGTGCGGCTTTTGGGCTCCAGAACGATGCGAATATCTTCAGCGGACTCGTCCCTGATGTCGGCCAGAAGCGGCAGCTTTTTCGCCGTCAGGAGATCGGCACATTGTGCGATAAGGCGGCTTTTCTGCACGAGATAGGGAATCTCGGTAATGACGATTTGCCAGCCGCCGCGGCCCAAATCTTCCGTGGTCCAGCGGGCCCTGACACGGAAGCCGCCCCTGCCCGTTTTGTAAGCTTCGACAATTGAGGCGCGATCATCAATGACGATGCCACCAGTCGGGAAATCGGGGCCGATCACAAATTGGGTGAGCTTCTCCACACCGGCATTCGGAAACTTTATCAGATGAAGGGCGGCATCACAAAGCTCGGCGGCATTGTGCGGCGGAATGGATGTAGCCATGCCAACCGCAATACCCGTGGCACCATTGGCCAACAGGTTCGGGAAAGCGCCAGGCAGTACAATCGGTTCCTGCACTGTGCCATCGTAGTTGGCACGGAAATCAACCGTGTCTTCATCCAGATTTTCAAGCAATAGGCGCGCTACTTCCGTCATGCGCGCTTCGGTGTAGCGATAGGCGGCAGCGCTATCGCCGTCCACATTGCCAAAATTGCCCTGACCGTCAATTAGGGGATAACGCGAGGAAAAATCCTGGGCCAGGCGCACGAGCGCATCATAAATCGACTGGTCGCCATGGGGATGGTAGCCACCCATCACATCGCCCACAATCTTTGCTGATTTCTTGAAAGCTGCGCCGGGGTCCAATCGCAACAGGCGCATGACGTGAAGCAGGCGGCGATGAACTGGCTTCAGGCCATCGCGCACATCAGGCAAAGCGCGGTGCATGATCGTCGACAGCGCATAGGCGAGATAACGCTCTTCCAGCGCTTCGCGAAGCTGGATTGGCTCTACCTTGCTGGGGTTCTGGGGTGGTTTTGTGGGCTTGCTCATGATTCGTGGCAGTATATCACGCGCGCTGCACGAGCACCTTGCAAACGGGCTTTTTGCCCCAGATTTGGTCGGCGGCGCGGCGCACTGCTATGCGAAGAGTTTCAGCGACCACGGCATCATCCTTGCGGCGGGGCCTTGGCATGGATTCGAAAGCATCCTCGGCCGCATCGAGGAGATCATCTTCCAGCCCTGCGGGCAGGCCATCGCCCATCAATTGAATATCATCGGCGAGGTGGAGTTTGTCATCCAATGAAATGGACACAAAGACGACACCAACAGCGGAGAGTTTTCGGCGCTGCTTGGCAGGTCCTTCCTCGCTGGGAACGATGAGCTTGCCGTCGACATGCAAGCGACCAAAGGAGACTTCATCATTATTCTCCAGGGGCCCCGGGCATAGCCGCATCAAATGGCCATCCAAGGGGGCGAGCGACTGAGGTATTCCGCAGGCCTTTGCAAATTTAGCGTGGGCGCGAAGGTGTCTGGCCTCGCCATGCATGGGGACTACGGCATTGGGCTTCAACCATTCATACATGGTTTTGAGTTCGCCTTGGCGCGGATGGCCCGAGGTATGAACGAGGGCCTCATCGGCGGTGATCACGTCAACGTCGAGCTTGGCCAAATTGTTGTGAACGAGGGAAACATCCTTTTCATTTCCCGGAATTGTGCGTGACGAGAAAATGACGACATCGCCCTTTTCGAGAGCGACATGGGGATGCTGGTCTTCGCCAATCCGCGCAATTGCGGCGCGGGGTTCGCCCTGGCTTCCGGTACAGAGCAGCATGATCTTGTTGACGGGCAAATAGCCGAAGGATTCCTCGTCAAGAAATTCACCCGAATCGCGGAGGTAACCGCAGGCACGCGCCGCTTCGATAGTATTGCGCATGGCCCTGCCCGCGAGAACGACTTCACGGCCGTTGGCGCGGGCGGCACGCACGGCGGAAGCCACGCGCTCAACATGGGAGGCGAATGTTGTGATGGCGACACGTCCCTTGGCGTGTTTGACAATTTCCGAGATGGTTGCCGCGACATCGTTTTCGCTTGGTGAAAAGCCTTCGCGGAGGACGTTAGTGGAATCGCAAACCAACACATCCACGCCCGCATTGCCGATCTCGGCCAGGCGTTTTTCATCAATGCCGGCACCAAAGGTGGGGGTGCGATCGATCTTCCAGTCACCGGAATGAAACACGGTTCCATAGCTTGTTTTGATCAGAAGCGCGCAGGGTTCCGGAATCGAGTGGGTGACGTTCACAAATTCCAGATCAAAGGAGCCGACTTTGAATTTGCTGCCCAGGGGAATGACGTGAACCTTCACATCTTCATCAAGCCCATGCTCCTTGAGTTTGTTGTTCAGGAGAGCAGCGGCGAAGGGCGTGCAATAGACCGGGCATTTGAGTTGCGGCCAGAGCCATGGCACGGCGCCGATGTGGTCCTCATGGCCGTGGGTGAGGACAAGGCCTGCAAGTTTCTTGCGATTTTTTGCGATGAAAGAAACGTCGGGCAAGACAACATCAATGCCGGGTTCGGAATCCCCGCCAAATTTCACACCGAGATCGACCATGAGCCATTCACGGTCATCGCCGGAACCTGTGCCATAGCAATAGCAATTCATGCCGATTTCGCCAGTGCCACCCAGGGGCAGCATTACCAGGTCCTTCACATGCACTTGTTTCTTTTTCGCGCTCATATTTTTCCTGATCGCATCTTTTCAATAGCGGCGAAACGGACTTCTCCGGCGTGAATTTGCTTTTGCGTACCGTCTGCGAGCGTCATGAGCAAGGCTCCATCGGCGCTCAGGCCCTCAAAACGTCCGGACATTCCTTCCACCAAGACTTCCTTGCCCACACCGGCG
>JAHFPK010000174.1 GCA_023266715.1 Hyphomicrobiales bacterium
CCATTACGCTCACGAACGATAACCACAACTTGACGCTTGCCTGATTTGTTTTCATAGCGGCGACGGTCCTTGCGGTCGGCATGGTTATTTGCTGGCTTCACATATCCGCCGAAGTACCCGCCGTCGATCTCGGCCTCTTTGCCTTCGCCGCCAATGGTGCGGCCCCGAAGTTCTTCCGCCATGGCTTCCCGCATTTTGTGGCAGAGAACAAAAGCCGTCTTGTAGGCAAGGCCAAGATCACGCGACATTGCCAGAGCGGCCTTGCCCTTGACCTCATTGCAGAAGATCGCAATTGCCGCGAGGTAGGACCGGAGCGGCATCTTGTGAGAGGCAAACAGGGTGCCGGAGGTGATGGTGAAATCCTTCTGGCAGGCCTTGCAGCGAAACCGGAGCGCACCGTTTGAGCGGCGGGCTTGATAGGCGTCCAAGCCGCCACAATGGGGGCAGACAGCCTGACCTTCGGTATTGGACCAACGGACCTTCCGGAACATGGTTTCAGCTTCCAAATCAGACATGCGGAACACATGAGCGAGGCTCAGGGTCTTTGCATCTTTGCTGAGAAGAAAATGCTGCACTCTTGTTCCCACATTTGATAACCTAGTATCATATATGTGGACTTTAATGTTCTTGTTGTCAATACTAAATTATCGTATATGATAACTTAATTTCACGGATTGGAGCGAAAATGGTATTTCCAAAGACCGAAATTGAGTGGGCCGAACGTGCTGCAAAGCACCTGAAAGTCGAGCTTAAAAAGGCCGAACTGACCTATGATCAGTTGGCCGAAAAGATGAAAGAGCATGGGTTTTCTGAAACGAAAGCCAGCATTGCAAACAAGCTGGCTAGAGGCACGTTTGCAACCCCGTTCTACCTGGCTGCGCTGGTGGCAATTGGCTGCAAGACTGTTAAGTTGGAGGATATTTAGGCGGGGAGCCTGCATCTATGCGCTGGTATTACTGGCCTCTATTTGCCCTTATCATGGGATTTGCGCTTGGAGTAAATATTGTCGAGGCGTTTGTTCAGCCGATAGAGCAAACCGAGCAAGCCAATCCCAATCAACCCACCAATAAGCCAGTCCCAAGCGTGACGGCGGACGAACGAATTGCCGATTACACTAGAACGCTGGATATTCTCACTGGGGTTCTTGCAGTAGCAACTATCGGTCTTTTGATCGCAGCTGCATATGGTATTTTTCAAACGTCTCGTGAAACAAAAATTGTTCAACGCGCCTATCTTGCTGTTGACCCGCTTGGGGTTGATCCATTCGGCCCTACTGATCCCGAGATAAGTAATAGTGGACCAAGCGTGGCGAATATTGCTGTTAGAAATGTTGGCAATCTCCCCGCGAGAAATGTCTCGTGGTTTATCAATGTGAGGCTTGATAAAGATTGGAAGTCGAAAAGATTTCCTATCAACAATCGGAAGCGATATGGAGATAATGTTGTAGCTCCCGGCATAAGCATGGCGAGATCGCAAAATAAAAAATTTTCTCGTGAAGAATACCGGGCGTTTAAGGCAAATATACTTCAACTCTATGTCTGGGGAGAGGTGCTTTACGATGATGGATTTGGGGTTCAACGGTTCACTAAATTCTGCCATCGGTACAATCTTCGGAGCATGAAAAACGTACCTGTAACTATTTCCCACCTTGAGCCTCTGCCACCCCTCCTTGCGGAAGGCGCTCGGTACCACCGCTATGGCAATGACGCAGATTAATCCTGCGGCCCATGCCGCCCGCTTTCCCATTTCCCGCCTTCTTTATTAAGATGGGAAACGGTTTTTAGGCCGCTTGTGGTGTTTGCGCCATAATACCGTATCTCTGCCGTTTTCTGCAATCGTGAATGGGTTGCCCCATTGAGTGCCGCGTCCGACATAGATGGTATTGCGCGGCATCTTCCAGCCCTTGGTGCGCTTTCGCTGAATCCGCGCTGGGAGTGGCTTGGGAGAAGATGGGGTGGTCATGGCTTTTTGACCTCGCGGATTTCAACGCGGCGAACATCCTCATATCGCTCACGAGCTATTTTTCTGGTTTTGAAAACCGCTGGCAGCATAACATTGCCGCCTGAGCCAACTCCGCCCCATCCGTAATCAGCATCAACCCAATCCAAACTTCCCATTGAGAAGCCACCCCAGGCTAGTGTCGTTTTGATTGTTTTCTTCATCTTTCACCTCTTCCTTAAATAATTCGCTGAATCTGCTATGTTTTGACGGTGATCCTCACCTATAAATTTCGGATAAAAGACACCTCCAGTAAGCGCCACCTGGCCAAGATGGCAATTGGTGTCAATCAAGTCTGGAATTATTGCGCTGCCACTCAACGAGAAGCGGAGCGCCGCTGGAAAGGCGGGGCGAAGTGCAGATGGCCGAGCCATTTTGAACTGACATACCTGACGGCTGGCTGTAGCTCTGAACTTGGCATTAATGCCAAAACGGTAGGGGAGGTGTGCCGTCAATTCACCAAATCGAGGAACCAATACAAGATTTGCCCTCGGTTCAGGGCAAGCTTTGGCAGCAAGGCGGCCTTGGGATGGATTCCATTTAGAACGGTTTCGCCTGCTGGCGCTTCGATAATTTACAAGGGTCATGGGGCCTCCATCAAAGTGAAGAACGGCGCGATTGCGCGCGCCGTCAGTCATCGCGGTTAGCGCTTGGCTTCGTGCTCACACTTGATTTCAACGCGGCGGTTAAAGCCGACGCCGCCTGAACCCTGGTCGGGACAGGACTGCGTTGCGGCATTAACCCAATTCCCGGTCGCCGGGAAACAGGCGCGAGCTTTGACCATCTGATCATGGCCGAAATGAACAAGGTCTGAGCGCTCGTAGCCGGCAAACGCACTGGTGCTAAAAAGAGCCAAAATGGCAAGGGTCATATAGGTAGTCTTCATTGCAGTCTCCTAGAGTTTGATGATGTATCCGCGCATCATCCTGTTAAAAACCCCGCGGCGGGAATTTTAATTATGCAGTTTCCTCCACGTTTCCGGGCGCCAGCAAAGTCCGTCTTCCATGCGCACCCGTCCTGGCAAGGTGCATTCTTCGACAGTTTGATTCTTGACGATATCGGCGATCTCGGAATTCTCGCGCTTTCGGCGCGCATTGTCGACCCATGTCTTGGCGAGCGCTTCTGAGATTTCCGAAGGCATCGGGTAATTCGTTTTTGTGAGAACAGTCACATTGGATTTAGCCTGCGCGCTATTTGTTGCCATAGGCAAAGAGGGGTCGGCCCTCTCCTGAATTTTTCCAGCAGGGAAGCCTCCGGGCGTCGAAAAAAACAAAACAGCTCCTGCGGCAAAAGTGCAAAAAACAATAGTTAATGTGATAATATTTTTCATGATAACCTTCCGTGATTTGGGTGAAATCCATACTCTCTCTCGGCTTGTTTTCGCGCGGCAATAGCCTCGGTTTTTTTGTTGAAATAACCGAGAAAAATTTCACGATCTTTGGCTTTGATACGCGAAAGCCATTTTTTCTCGCGTTTGGCCCAGCACACTCCGGTCACTCCAGAAGTGTTAGTCTTTGCTCTCCGTTGATTGCGGCAATTTTGTCTATGGGTGACATCGCGCATTTGGGAAAAGGTATTATCTGCCGTGCGGCCAAATTCGTGATCAACTTCGTTTTTAGGCCACCTTCCCTTGCTCATTGCAAAAATAACGCGATGGGCCAAAAAATTTTCTCCCAAAATTGCCCCCACACAATAGCCAATCGAGTTGACGCATGCGAGCGCAGGCCTTCCAGCATACATGGTATTCCACCATTTCATTGAACGGTCAGATGGGAAAAACTCACGCGGTCGGGTACGCCATGTCAGCGTCCCGACAACAGGATCGCAAATCAATAGTTGATGAAGAATTTCAATTGGGATAGTTTTGTATTTAGCCATTTTGGCCTCTCATCAGGTCGTCTGGTCAGGGCGCGAGCGTGGTGAAAACACGTTTCGCTGCCCGAACTTTGTAGCATGACCAGACAGAGAACTCCATCGAGATTTTCCTCTAGTTAAGCGGTTCGCTGTTTCTTTCCGAACGAGAGAAAACTGCCCTTGCGCCCAGGCTCGCCCCTCGCCGGCCGCTTGTCGGCAATCATGACCATCTCGTCTGGCAATGCAATGGGGCCGGGATGATCGCCGTTCATCTGCAGCAGGAGTTCGTTCATCAGGTCCTTCCGCCGGATCAAAAAGTCCGCGCGCTCATCGCATTCCTGCATTGCGGCGACCAGAGCTGCAGCATTGCGCTCCTGGCGCGCGGTGCGCTGCTTGCCCAACATTTCGATCTCTGACTCAATGGCGGCGATGACCTTGCCGACGATGGCCTTCTGCTCTTCCTTGTTCTTTTCCTCGGTTTCAAAATGTTCGAGGATTTCCTTCGATTTGACGGGCATGGGGTTATTCCTTCGGCTTGATGAATAGCGTTTCCATGGGTCTGGCGGACCACGATGCGGCGAGGATTTTTTCATAGGGCTTGGTCGCCTCGGCAAAGATGGCGCGCACAAGAGAATGGAGATCAACTTCAAAATGGGTGGCAGCGTAAGATTCCCTCGGCTTGTACTTCTTGAGAAAATCCTCCATCCGCAGATTGAGAACATGCTCATCGCGGCTGTCTTGCTGGTTCTTGAGGGCCTCAGTTGCGGTGATCATGCGTCTCTCCTTGCTTGAGAGAACTACCGCCCGATGGCCGAGCGGCAGTCCGTAGTTCTCCTAAGTGTATGCTATTTGGGCCTAGGCGGCCTTTGCCTTGCTCTTCTTCTTCGCCGGCTTCTTCTTACTGGCTTTCTTTTTTGCAGATGCCATTACTGGCTCCTCTTGGTTTGGGGTGGCGTTTATCCGCGGGCCACCCGTGTTAATCCCCCGCAGAGGGAATCATTCGACCGCTCCAGCAGCCTTCAATGCTTCAATAAAAATATCCTCGTTCGCCGCAGAACCGGCCGCCAAAATGCCGCCAAACGGATAGATCATGCCCGCCGGAAAGCCATTGAATTCCACGTAACAACTGAAGGATTCAACCATGTTGCCATGCGAGCATGCCTTCGGTTCCTGGTGGCCGTTCATGGCAATCCACCATTGCTCGTCGATCTGCTTTTCCCAGCAGGCCTCAAACTGGCTCAACGGTGCCGCACCGTTCTTGTTGCCGTAGTCGGCGAGCAGGATGAACAATAGGCTGACTGGTTTATCGGTCATTGAAACAACTCCGTCAGAACTGCGGTTTGGTCTTCGAACCTCACGATGTCATTGTCGCGCAGTTCCTTCCATGCCGTATTCCAGTGGCCGCCGCGAGGCTGCATACCCAAGCGATCAGCGATTTCCTCGCGGGTCAATGGCCCTTGTTCGAACAGGGTGCGCAGTATCTTAGGCGCGGCGCCGGACAGATTTTTTTCCCATATCTTGACCACATCGGCGGGGTCCGTGCTCGGGTTTGCCGCCTGGCCGCTCGGGATGATGATTGCCACGAGGCCATTGCTCTCTTCAATCAGGCCGCTTTCCACAAGCGCCTTCTTGCCGGTGTTGAAATGACCGCCGCGCGCCCGCAGGCCCGCAAGGGTGGCGACCTGTCGCCAGGAACGGCGCATCGGCGGATTGGTGTCAAGCACGGCAAGCATCTTGCTGGCAGCGCTGTTCATGCTAAGAGGTGCGGAGAGGCGGGCCTTGTCAGGCACTGATCGCCTCTCCTCTACCGGCCGCCCCGCGAACGGGGTGGGCTTGGGCAGCTTTGGGCCGTCTGGGGCCTGCATTGGCGTCCAAACGGGCTTCTGAATGCCAGCAAGGGCCTGCTTATATAACATCACGGCCTCGTCGAAACCTGCTCCGCGCCCTTGATTGTATCCTGCGGCAAAGCCCACTTTGTTGGCATGGTCGATTGCGGCCAGGTCAGGCGCTGTTACATTTTGTGACATAGTGTGAAGTTGCCGCTTGAGGGCAGAGATTTCGGCCTTGAGCGCCTTCGGATCGTTGGCCTTTGTCTCGGCCTCCACTGTGGCAAGTTTTCCGCGCAGAGCCGGAATATCCAAGGCCTTCAATGTTGTGACACGGCGCTTCTCTCCGCGCTTGGGAGCCTTGGAGGAATCGAAAGTCGTTTTGAGTGGAAACTGCCGCGTTTCCAAAACACCG
>JAHFPK010000007.1 GCA_023266715.1 Hyphomicrobiales bacterium
ACCATCGGCGGAGAAGTAACCCACGCAGCCGGCATAAACGCCGCGTTTGTATTTTTACAGTTCGTCAATGATTTCCATGGCGCGAACTTTGGGAGCGCCGGACACCGTGCCAGCAGGAAATCCTGCGACGAGGGCATCAATCACGTCGTATTTTTTGGAAAGATTGCCCTCGACATTTGAGACGATATGCATGACCTGGCTGTAGTACTCAATGATAAATTGATCGGTCACCTTAATGGACCCAATCTCGGCGACGCGGCCTACGTCGTTGCGTCCGAGGTCAAGGAGCATGAGATGTTCGGCCCGTTCCTTGGGATCGGCCAACAATTCAACAGCAAGGGCGCGATCCTCCGATGGTGTTTCACCTCGGCGCCGGGTTCCGGCAATAGGCCTGATTGAAATCTTGCCGTCGCGCACACGGACGAGAATTTCGGGGCTGGAACCAATAACCGCGAACTGGTCGAAGTCGAGATAATACAGAAAGGGTGAAGGGTTCACCCGGCGCAGGGAGCGATAAAGCGCAAAAGGCGGCAGGGTAAAATTCGCTTCAAAGCGCTGGGACAGTACAACCTGGAAAATATCGCCCGCCGCTATGTAGTCTTTGGCTTTGGCGATCATGCCAGCGTATTCCTGCGGTGTGGTGTTTGATACTGCTGCCATGATGGGCGGAGTATCCACATCCTGGCTGGCGAGATGATCAAGCGGGCGGTCGAGCGCATCGACAACTTCGGAAATGCGTTCTTGCGCCCGGGCATAGGCGGCCTTGGGTGCCACTCCCTTTTCAACGTAAACGGGAGAGGTGACGGTAACCTCATCGCGCACGCTATCAAAGATTGCCATCACCGTGGGGCGGATCATCATGCCATCAGGCAAGTTCAATGTATCAGGATTTGGCTCGGGTAAATCCTCCATCAGCCGAACCATGTCATAGCCGATATAACCGAAGACGCCTGCCGCCATGGGGGGCGCATCGGGGCTGAGTGGAATGCGGCTTTCGGCAAGAAGGGCGCGCAGTGATTCAAGCGGAGCGAGCCGGACAGGCTCAAATGGGCCTTCGGCGCTATGCAAGGCCTTGCGATTGATGGAGGCTTTGCCGTCAACGACCTTCCAGATCATGTCGGGGTTCATACCGATGATGGAGTAGCGCCCGCGCACGGCACCTCCCTCCACCGATTCAAGCAGAAAGGAATATTTGGCATTGCGGGTGAGTTTCAGCATTGCTGAAACGGGTGTCTCGAGATCGGCGACAAGACGGGTTGATACGATTTGCGCCTGGCCTTTTTCATAGGCAGCGGCGAAGTGATCATAGGCGGGTGATATTGGCATTGGGGTTACTCTGGAATCGGTTGTCAGGGGGTAGCGTTTGGATTTCCTGAAATCTGTTGCCAGAGCGCGTCGTTGATTGAGACACCAATTTGCCCTTGGAGTGCAATCAGATAAGTTGTCAAAAGGTCTTTAGAAGCCGCTTCCTTGACACTTTGCACCAATTCTTTCGCAGCGCTTGATTTGCTGTCAAAGGGCTCCGCAAGAACAGCTTGGGATTGCATGATTTTCGCGGTTTTGCCGTCGCCTTCAAGACTCCAGGCAAATTCATTTTCCGGAACGCTGAAAAGGGCCGTGACGGCAGGAACATCAAAGTCCGTGTTCGCTTCATTTCGTTTCAAGCCCCGGGCTGTTTTGATTTCGGCCTTTGCTTCGGTGGCAAGCTGCTCCAAGGTTGAGCCGCCATCCAGACTCTTGACTAAACCAGTCGCATGCTCGGTAAGCAGTTCGCGGATCTTGCGGGCTGTGACATCGCTCGTGACCTGCGCCTTGACAGCATTCAATGGTTTGAGAGCGGACGGAGTAACCTCGCGCACCTCGTACCAGAAGTAGCTGTCCTGCGGGGTGAGGGCATCGTTCTCAATGCCCACATCGCTAGCGAAGGCAGCCTTCAACATTTCCTGCTTGCCAGGCACATCAACCTCTTTGCCGGTTGGGTCGAGACCAGCAGTACTGACAGCAGGGATGAGGGTGAAGGGTATTCCCTGAGCTTTGGCAATATCTTCAAACTTGGTTTGCGCGGCGCGGGCGTCTTCAACCGCATCATAGATGGATTGAATTTCATCCACGGCGCGCTCAGCTTGCAAACGTTTGGTGAGATCAGGTTTGACTTCATCCAGAGTTGCCTGTTTTTCTGGGGCTATTTTCGTGGCTTTGAGTAGGGCAATGACCAAGCTTCCGGACACTGGTTCGCTGACTTCGTCACGGTTCAATTTAAAGGCGGCCTCGGCAACGGCCTTGTCCAAAAATTCTGCCTTTGATTTATCGGCAAAGGTAATGTCGGCATCACTGGCACCGCGCTCCTTGGCAATGGCCATGAAGTCTTCACCGGCAGCAATGCGGTCTTTGGCTTTTTTCGCTTCGTCCATAGTTGGGAACGAAATTTGCAAGATTGTGCGTTTCTCCGGTGTAAAATAGTCGTGCTTGTATTTTTCGTATCCGGCCGTGAGTTCATCGGCACTGATTGTAATTCTGGGAGCAATATCGGAAGGTTCCACCTTCATAATCGCAATGCTACGATATTCCGGAGCTGTGTAAGCAGCAGGCGTTGCCTCATATTGTTTTTTTAATTCTTCGTCCGTTGGAGCCGTTACCTCAGCCGCGCCCGCTGCGATGGTAAAATACTTGGCATCGCGCTGTTCGTTGCGATAGCGGTACAGGGCCTCGATGAGCGTGTTGGGAGGCGTGAAGCCCCTGTCCACGGCATCAGTAATTGCCGCGCGCGCGCGGTTGCGGCTTTCGCTGGCCACAAACATTTCCTCATTCAAGCCATTTTGCTGCAGCAGGCGGGCAAACAGTTGCGGATCAAAATTACCTTTGCTGTCCTTGAATATGGGATTCGCTCTGGCTTCCTCGGCGATCATTTCTTTTGAAATGCTGAGTTTGAGATTTGAGGCTTGCGCATCGATGGCCGCCGACTGAATTAGGTTATTCAGAATTGAACGGTCGACTCCCATTTTGCGTGCATCTTCTGTGGTCAGATTTTGACCTGTCTGCTGCGCCAGGTTTTGCAGTGCCTGGCGGAATGAGTTGCCGTATTGCTGGCTTGAAATTTCCTGGTCACCGATTGTGGCAAGTGCTGAAGACCGGAAGCCACCAAAAATATCGCGGATGCCCCAAACGGCAAAACTCCCGGCAAGAAGCATCAGCAAGACTTTTGCCACCCAGGACTTGCCTGCGTTGCGGAACATTTCTAACATCGGGACGTCCTTTCAAGGGGCTGGTTTCAGCCAAATCAGAAATTTTGCATAATAGGTAGGTGGCTTGCCTCTCGCAAGCACGAGATTGCTCTGCTAAGAGGCAATGGATTCAAAGGGTTGGAGTTCTCAAAAATGGTTAAAACAGGGCCACGGCCATTGGTGGCGGGCAATTGGAAGATGAACGGTACCACCGCCATGCTGAAGGAACCGCGTCTGCTTGCGGGCATGCTGCGCGACATAAAACTGAAATGCGAAGTGCTGGTTTGCCCTCCTGCGACTCTCATTCGGCGGGTTAAATCTGTCATGAAGGGCTCGCGGATCAGGGTGGGCGGCCAGGATTGCCATTGGAATGCGAGTGGAGCTCACACCGGCGATATTTCGGCCGAAATGCTGAAGGATGCCGGCTGTACGAGCGTCATTGTGGGCCATTCGGAAAGGCGGGCCAACCATGCGGAAACCGACGAGTTGGTTTCCAAGAAGGCAAAGGCTGGCCATGGGGCTGGGCTCATCGCCATAATTTGTATTGGTGAAACACTAGAGCAGCGCAAGGGCGGCAAGACGCTTCAGGTTGTTTCTGGACAATTGAAAGGTTCGCTTCCAGAAGGTGCCACGGCCGCAAATACCATTATTGCCTATGAGCCGGTTTGGGCGATCGGCACCGGGCTTACACCAACGGTTGCCGAAGTGGCTGAGGTTCATAGCCATATTCGTGCGGATCTTGCCAAATTGATGGGTGATGATGGGGGAGGGGTGCGTATACTCTATGGCGGATCGGTGAAGCCTTCCAACGCTGCCGAGCTTATGGGTGCTGCCAATGTCAACGGTGCCCTAGTTGGCGGTGCCAGCCTGAAGGCTGCGGATTTTATCGGGATTATCAAAGCCTATATGTGAGGATTTATCGATGGCTGAAATTCCTGTTCTGGTGAAGCGTAGGTTACAGGCCCAGGTGATTGGGCCGATTTACGCGGAAATGGTTGCCCAAGTTGGCGAGGAAAAGGCCTCTGCCATTCTGGATGCAGCCATTCGCAAGGCTGCCATTGCCGAGGGCAAGGAATTTGCCAAGAAGGCGCCGGGCGGGGTGACCTCCATGGCGGATTTCGTCAAGCTCTATGAACTTTGGACCGCTGATGGCGCCCTTGAAGTGACGGTGCATGAAGCGAACGACAAGGTTTTCAATTTTGATGTGACCCGCTGCAAATATGCGGAAAGTTACAAGGAAATGGGATTGGGAAAAATCGGCCATCTCATGTCCTGTAACCGGGATGGTACCTTTTGCGAAGGCTATGATCCCAATATCAAGCTGGAGCGCAAGCAAACGATTATGGCGGGCGCTTCCTGCTGCACTTTTCGCTATCGTTATGAGATGTCTTGAAGCGGGTTGCTTTAGGCCCATATAGACGCTAAACCGCCCCGAAATTGAAATAGGTTCGCTCCACCATGCAAACGGTTCTTCTTGTCATCCATCTTATTGTCGCCATGGCCCTTATTGGGGCGGTGCTACTGCAACGCTCGGAAGGCGGGGCGCTGGGCATTGGCGGCGGCGGTGGGGGAGGCGGCAACCTGTTTTCGTCGCGGGGGGTTGGCAATGCGCTGACGCGGACGACGGCCATTCTGGCAATGTGTTTTTTCCTGACTTCCATTGGCCTGACGCTGATTGCCATCCGGGGTGCTGGTTCTGGCGGTTCTCTGTTTGATGGCGCTGCAACCCAGGAGGGCCAAGCACCAGCTACGGGCGGAAGTGTGCTGCCGCAACTGCCAGCGGCTCCAGCAGCACCGGCGACACCACAGGTGCCTGTTTCACAGTAATTGTTTCACGGTTTTTAACAATAATCTGAAGACTTCGCTTTTCGGACTACGAATCATGTTTGCAAGCGAGTAGGTTGAACTCCCATGGCGCGATACATTTTTATTACCGGCGGCGTGGTTTCTTCCCTTGGCAAAGGTCTAGCATCAGCGGCTCTCGGAGCACTCCTTCAGGCGCGTGGCTTCAGTGTGCGCTTGCGGAAACTTGACCCCTACCTCAATGTCGATCCGGGCACCATGAGCCCCTATCAGCACGGCGAAGTGTTTGTGACTGACGACGGGGCGGAAACCGACCTCGACCTTGGCCATTATGAGCGCTTCACTGGGAGGCCTGCCAACAAGCAGGACAACATTACTACGGGGCGCATTTATCAAGATATTATCGCCAAGGAACGGCGCGGCGATTTCCTCGGCGGCACCGTGCAGGTCATTCCGCACGTGACGGACGCCATCAAGGATTTCATCGGATCGGGCAACGAAGATTTTGATTTCGTGCTGGTGGAGATTGGCGGCACGGTTGGTGATATTGAAGGCCTGCCATTTTTTGAAGCCATACGCCAGTTCGGACAGGAATTTCCGCGCGGTTCATGCATCTATATCCATCTGACTTTGCTGCCCTATATTCCAACGGCTGGCGAATTGAAGACCAAGCCCACCCAGCACTCGGTGAAGGAGCTGCGCTCCATAGGCATTCAACCTGATATTTTGTTGTGCCGCGCCGACCGGGAAATTCCAGAAAATGAACGGCGCAAGATTGGCCTGTTCTGCAATGTCAGGCCGTCAGCCGTGATCCAGGCGCTGGATGTGAACAGCATATATGATGTGCCGCGCGCCTACCACGCGGAAGGCCTTGACCAAGAGGTGCTGGATGCTTTTGGCATGAAAGGGGCGAAGGAGCCCGATCTTTCCAAATGGCATGCCATCATGCAACGGGTGACCCAGCCAGAGGGCAAGGTCAAGATTGCGGTTGTTGGCAAATACACTGGCCTGCTCGATGCCTACAAATCGTTGAATGAAGCCCTGGTTCATGGCGGCATTGCCAACAATGTGAAAGTTCAGGTGGAATGGATTGAGTCCGAAGTGTTTGAGAACGAGGACCCGGCCCCTTACCTTGAAGGGGTTGATGGCATTCTGGTGCCAGGTGGCTTTGGCGAGCGGGGCTCGGAAGGCAAGATTCGCGCAGCAACATTTGCGCGCACCCGTGAAGTCCCCTATTTTGGCATTTGCTTCGGCATGCAAATGGCCTGCATCGAGGCGGCGCGAAACCTGTGCGGCATTGCAGATGCAAGTTCGACAGAGTTTGGTCCTACAAAACAGCCAATTGTCGGCGAGATGACCGAGTGGATGAAAGGCAACGAATTGGAGCTGCGCAAAGCAGGTGGCGATCTTGGTGGCACCATGCGGCTGGGGGCCTACGACGCGGTGCTTGCCAAAGGCAGCAAGATTGCCGAAATTTACGAGTCAACGCGAATATCAGAGCGTCATCGTCACCGCTATGAAGTCAACACGCGCTACCGCGAGCGGCTGGAAAAGGCGGGCATGCGTTTTGCTGGCATGTCCCCCGATGGGCTTTTGCCCGAAACCATTGAGTATCCTGATCATCCCTGGTTCATTGGCGTTCAATACCATCCGGAGTTGAAATCCAAACCCTTCGAGCCCCATCCGCTGTTTGCCTCCTTCATTGGTGCTGCGGTGAACAAGAACCGATTGGTATAGAGATGGGAAAACCGCTCCAGCTCCTGAAGGTCTGGTGCGCGGCGCTTCTGGCCCTATGGTTGATTGCTGGTGCAGCCGTCGCTTTTGATGAGGCGGTCATCGGGCAAGCGGAGAGGGCAGCTCTGGCCTTCCGTGCTGAACTTCAAACCATTGATAATGAACTTGCGCTAGCCACGATCACCGATCAGAGGCTGATTGACCATCGCAACACCCTCGAAGATATTCGCATCAAGGCCCTAAACCAATCGGGCGATCTTGATGAACCAATCAAGGAGATAGCCGAGCAGGTTGCAAAGCTCGGGCCTCCACCGGACGTGGGGCGGACAGAATCCGTTGAAATTGTCGCGCAACGGAAGCTTTTGAACGATGTTCTCAATCGCTTGCAAGGCGCCAAGACCCAGCTGGAGCTTGTGGGCGTTGAAGCTGAACAACAGGCCGGACGCGCCTCATCCATTCAACGCAACCAGTTTTTCCAGAAAATATTTGAATCCAGCAAGTCTATTCTGAACCCCTATCTTTGGAGCGATGCGGGTGCCGGACTGACGGTGTTCTTGCAGCGTCTTGGTGCCCTGATCGGCAATTGGTGGGATCAGATTCAACTCACTGCAAGCACGTCGTCGTTGCTGCTGTTACCCTTCATTGTCGCATTTATCCTTGCCGCGTGGTGGTTCGTTGGCCGTGTTCTGCGCGAGCGATACAAGGCCAGAAGCATCGAGAGCGATTTCCCGGATAATCTGGACAGGCTTTGGCGCGTGGTGCGCGCGACACTCGGCACTTTGATTCTCGTAAGTATCCTGTTTGGCGTGATTCTCAGTTACCTGCAAAATGCTGGTTTCGTGACAGCGCGTTTCAATCTGGTTCTTGATGGGCTCGCCGCCATCATTACGGGTACATTGGTCAATGGAGTTTTGGCCTTTAGAATTGCGGCGCCAAAGCAACCCAATTGGCGGTTACTCGATCTCAATGATGCTGCCGCCTCACGCTTTGCAATTCTTGCCACAATTTGTGCGGCAATGTCGGGCGCATCCGATGCTTTCAGTAATCTGGCGGATGGCATTTATCTTCCGGTAAGCTACTCAATTGGCCAGTCGGCACTCGCCTCCTGCCTGATGCTGATCCTGCTTGCCTTGCTCCTTTTGAACATTCGCAATCAGCCCGGCCTAGTGGAGAAGACGCCAAACCAGGCACTTTATTTTCGCTGGAGTGATTTCCTCCTAGCGCCAACCTGGCTGCTTATTTTCCTCGCCACAATAGCGTTGTTGTTTGGTTACATTGCACTTTCAAATTTCATCGTCTTCAAGCTGTTCGACACGGCTCTTGTAGTAACATTCCTGTTCCTCATTCATCATCTTGCCGATGCGGCGGTCCATACCAGTTTTGACCCCAATAGCCATTTAGGCAAATTTCTCCGGCGCGTTTCAGGCATGGGTGAACGTGCCATTGAAAGGGCAGGGTTGCTGTTTCGGACCTTTGTGGATATTCTTTTGGTCCTCCTAGGGCTTCCCCTACTTTTTCTTTTGTGGACGGTCACCTGGATTGATTTTCGCGCCCTCGCCAACAAGGCATTCTTCGGGTTTGATGTTGGCAGTGTTACGGTTTCGCCCTGGTCAATCCTGCTTGTTGCGTTTGTGCTCTTCAGCGGCATCGCCTTTACCAAGCTTTTCGTACGCTGGCTTAACCGGCGCATCCTGTTGGAAACGCGCATCGACAAGGGCGTTCAGGATTCAGTGCGGAAAGGCGCCACCTATGCGGGCTATATTATCGCGGCGGGATTTGCGCTTACCACTGCCGGTTTGGAATTTTCCAATCTTGCCATCATTGCCGGTGCGTTGGGTGTTGGTATTGGTTTCGGCTTGCAGTCCATCGTCAATAACTTTGTGTCAGGACTTATTCTACTGGCGGAACGACCCATACGGGTGGGTGACTGGGTTTCTATTCCCGCTGGTGAAGGGTTGGTCAAAAAGATAAATGTCCGCGCCACTGAGATCGAAACCTTCGATGGCTGCTCGATCATTGTTCCCAATTCTAACCTGATCACCGAGCCGGTGAAAAACTGGACCCATAGCGACACCATGGGGCGCTTCACCGTTAACGTGAGCGTTGCCTATGACAGCGATGCGGAGAAGGTGAAGGAGCTCCTGTTGCAATTGACCAAGGCGCATCCCAATGTTTTGACCTATCCTGAACCGGTGGTGACGCTGCAGAAGTTTGGGACCTACTCGCTTGATTTTGAAATCAAGGGTACGGTTGGAGACATTTTTTATGGGGTATTCGTGGCCAGCGACGTGCGCTTTGCAATACTAAAGGCGTTTCACGAAAAGGGAATTGTCATTCCTCAGCCCCCCATTGTGAGTGTAATGCGCTGAAGGCGTCCCATTCGGTAACGATGATAAGGGCATGGGCACCTTTCGCCGAATCATAGGAATTGCCTGAAAAATGAACGTGGTGAAGCATGGTATGTGCCTGTTTCATCAAATCACACCTATCCGTGCCAGATCACTTAACCGTATCAAGCCTGATAGCCTGCCTTGCTCATTTAGAACGAAAAGAGCTGTAATCTTGTTTGCCTCCATTTCCCGTACAGCAACGGAAATAAGTTCATCCGCTCGGATAACGCGCGGGTTGTGGGTCATGATGTTTGCTGCCGTATTTTCGAACAGATTCGCGTCAGCGATGTGACGGCGAAGATCGCCATCGGTGATTGCACCAACGAGGCTACCCCCGCCATCTACAACGCCCAGAATGCCAAGCCCCTTCGTCGTCATTTCCAGAATGGCATCGCGCATGATCACATGCGGATGAACGATCGGCAGCGCCGTCCCTGTATGCATCACGCTTGCGACGGTGCGAATGCTTGCTCCTAGTTTGCCGCCTGGATGATAAATTCGGAAGTCCACAGGCTTGAATTTTCGCGCGCTCAACAGTGTCACGGCTAAAGCATCACAGAGGGCCAGCTGCAATGTGGTGGACGTGGTCGGCGCAAGCCCGTTTGGGCAAGCCTCTTCGGCTTGTGGAATTTTAAGTACAACGCTGACATTGCGCCCTAGTGTACTGTTCGCGCGCGCTGTAATGGCAATGGAAGGAATTGCAAACCGGCGTGTATGCTCGATAATAGCAGAAAGCTCTTCGCTCTCGCCGGAATTTGAAATCAGAAACACAATATCGGACGACGTTATGCCACCGAGATCACCGTGGCTCGCTTCGCCGGCATGAATGAATTGAGCAGGTGTGCCTGTCGATGAAAGCGTTGCTGCGAACTTGCGCCCGATATGGCCGCTTTTGCCTATGCCAGACACGATTGTGCGACCCTTGATATCCAGTACCATGGTCACAGCCTTGTTAAATCCATCGGCCAAGTCTGACTCGAAACTCTCAATGAGTTTCGAAAGCCCCGCCTCCTCGATGCGCAGTGCCGATAGTCCTGTCTGCCAATAATGCATAAATTATGTCCTTTTGTCAGTAGAGAGGATAGCCTTCCATCTGTTTCTATTCCAGCACCAAGAATCTCATCAAAAGCATGGCAGTTGCCTAGTTACTGTTTCCTGCCTAAATATTATGGGTGTTGATTGGGAAATAAAAAATGCCGCTAGTAATTGTGCCTGCCCGGCTTAAAAGCGCCCGGCTACCGGACAAACCACTTCAGTATATTGGAAACGATCCGCTGATTGTTCATTGTTGGCGGCGCGCCATGGAAGCAGATGTCGGGCCCGTCTATGTGGCAGCCGACAGCGAGGCCATCGCTGAGGTAATTGCGAAGGCGGGGGGACAAGCTGTACTGACGGGTGAGGCCCATTGTGGCACGGACCGAACCGCGTTGGCGGCTGAGATAGTTGATCCCGTGGGTGAGCATCAGACCGTGATCAACCAGCAGGGTGACATGCCTTTCATCAACCCGGCCCATCTGCGGCAATTTGCGGCGGGGCTCAAAAATATTGTCGATATGGCAACTGCAGTTTGTGAATTGGGGCTCGTTGAAGTGCGTGGCCAGGATTTCTTCCGGACCATCGTCAAGTCACATATCGGGCTTTACGCTTTTACACGGAATGCGCTGCGCAAATTTCACTCCATGCCGCAGAGCGGACGCGAGAAAGACGCTCGTCTGGAGCAATTGCGAGCGGTTGGACAAATGGCGATTGCCTTCATTGAGCTTGCGCACATGCCACAGGAAGTAAATACACCCGAAGATTTAGAAGCCGCCAATGCGATGATTAAAGCAGCCGGATCACGCCACTGAGGGCTTCAGAATGTCCTTGGCCACGGCGTCAATACGTTGCAAGCCAACGATCAGATTTTCTAACTGATCCAGCGGTACCATGTTGGGGCCATCCGATGGCGCTCGATCGGGGTCTTCGTGGGTTTCAATGAAGAGACCAGCTACACCTACAGCCACAGCGGCGCGCGCCAAAACAGGCACCATTTTCCTGTCTCCACCAGTACTGGCACCCAAGCCACCTGGCTGTTGAACCGAGTGAGTGGCATCGAATATGATCGGTGCACCAGTCTCGCGCAGTACCGGCAATCCCCGCATATCAGAAACTAGCGCATTGTAACCGAATTGTGAGCCACGCTCAGTCACAAGTACCTTCTGATTGCCGGCGTTCACGAGTTTTTCTACAACGTGGCGCATATCCCAAGGTGCGAGAAACTGGCCCTTTTTCACATTGACGGCCCGTCCGGTGGCCGCGGCGGCCAAAAGCAGATCTGTCTGGCGGCAAAGAAACGCCGGAATCTGAAGCACGTCTACAGCCTCAGCTATAGCCGCGCATTGCCAACTCTCATGCACATCAGTGAGAATGGCGAGACCGAATTTTGACTTGATCTCCCGAAAAATCGGCAATGCAGCTTCAAGCCCGATGCCCCGCTTGGCAGTTGCGCTGGTCCGATTGGCCTTGTCGAATGATGTCTTGTAAACAATCCCGACATTGAGCCTTTTGCCTAATTCGGCGAGGGCGGCAGCCATGAACAACGCATGTTCGCGGCTCTCCAGTTGGCATGGTCCGGCAATCAGCGCGATCGGCAGGTTATTGCCAAACCGTGCAGAGCCAATCTCAAGCGTGGATAACGGGAGCATTTTTTTCATTGCCGCTTGCTAGCATTAAGCACGCTCGATGCCAAGCGGGATGCAAAAAATTTCAAACTGAGACATTATCCAAATTCCGGTTTAGATTGTATTCAGGAATTACCGCTCTATTGAGGGCGAGACATCCAGCTGCGAAGGTTGCTTGGCGGCCAAACTCACAGAAATCAGTCCGGCAATCAGGATGAGGCCGAGGCCCGTGATGGTGGTCCAGCGCGGGATTTCGTTGAAAAACAGAAAGCCCCAGAGCGGTGCCCAGAACATGCCGGTGTATTCAAATACGGTGACAAGATTTGCATCGGCCATGCGATAGGCATTGGTAAGAAGCGACATGGCGATGGCGGCAATGGCGCCGCAGATTCCCATCAAGAAAAAATCATAAGGTTTTGGCCATGACCAAGCGCGGACTAGAAAATCCAAACTTGGATGACCGAGATGGTCAATCCTCATCACTGCAAAAAACGCCGCGATGCTCAACGCCCCGATAAGATAAACGGCATTCTGGTAAAAAGCCATGACGGTTGCGGATTCTGATACACCAAGTTTGCGGGCGATAATCATGGCAAGTGCGTAGGTGGCAGCGCTTACGAGGCTGAATAGGGCGGCAGGATTGAACAGGGCCGTGCCGGGTTGCAAGATGACCAATACACCAATAAAGCCCAATGCAATTGCTGCCCAGGATTGGCCCGAAACCTTCTCGCCCAACATGGGGATAGAAAGGATGGTAACGATTATGGGCGCTGCAAAGAAGAGGGCAATGGCCTCAGCCAGGGGTAGGGCGGGCAAACCCATATAGTAGGTAGTATAGGCGACCAAAAGGATGCCGCCCCGCATGATTAGCGCCCAGAAGAGAGGCGAGCGGAGTTTTGCAATACCGCATTCCAAGTGCACCAGAATTAAAAGTAGCGGCAGGGAAACGATGCAGCGCAAAGTCATGGCGAGAGTAACCGCATAGTCGTGGCTGATGGATTTGATAATGGCGTCCTGGGTTGAAAACAACATGACCCCGAAGGTGAGCGAAGCAATGCCAAAAACATTGCGATTGGGACGCATTGTCAGGCTTCGACCGCAATGGAGATGTGGCGACGTTCGCGATGGAAAATGTAGAGGCCGGAACCGATTATGAGAGTGGCCCCCAGCCACGTCCAAAAATCTGGCCAATCACCCCAAACCATAAAACCAAAGAGCGTGGCCCATACCAGAGACGAATAGCTGAAAGGTGCCACAACAGAAGCCGGCGCTAACCGCAAGGCACGAATGAGGCAGAGATGGCCAAGCGCACCTGCCAGTCCGCTGCCAATCAAGAGCAGCCAATCAAAGGCGGTTGGCCAGGTCCAAAACCATGGAACCATCAGGCTTGTAACGAACGCACCCGCTGTTGCGGTGAAGAGCAGAGACGTGAGAGGATCATCGTCTCGCACCATGCGCGTGACGATCTGGTAGTTGGAGTTGAGCAGGGAAGCTAAAAGAAGGAACAATACACCAACACCAATACCGCCGAAGTCGCTTTGCCAGGGCTGGACAACGATACTGGCTCCGGTGAAACCAACAATGATGCCGGCCCAGCGGCGGATACCCACTTTTTCGCCAAGGAGTGGAATGGAAAGCAGTGTCACCAAAATGGGACTGAGGAACATGATGGTTGTAGCCGTGGCAAGTGGAGTTGTGCGAATACCTGCGTTGAAAACACCTGTTGTCGACATCAAAAGTAATGAGCGCAGCGCCTGTTTTCCCGGAACTTTACTTTTTGCAAGCCTGGTAAAGTCTCGGCCGCATACGAGGGCTGCAATTATGGTGGCGAAGAAAAACCTCCCCCAGGTGACCTGTACCAGCGAGTAGCTTTCGAGCAGATGTTTCATGATGGCATCTAGGGTTATAAAGCATAGCATGGTTGCCAGCATCCAGAGGATGCCGCGTTTGCGGTTTTCGTGGGAGTCTGCGGGGGACATGTCCATTCTATAGAGCGCTAGGAAACACTATCCCACTGCGGTTGGGATGCTAGCAAGGTTGCGTATTTTGCATGTCAAGGTCAGCGCTTGCGTGGAGTCAGCTCATCCTCTATGTGCACGCGGATAATGTCCTCAAAGCTGCTTTCGGCCCTGAATCCCAAGGCAAGTGCCCGTTGGGGGGCGAAGTTACGGGGCCAGCCGGAGACGATTTTGGCGATTGTTTCATCGGACTCCCGGCGGATGAGTTTGACGGCGTCTTCGCCGGCGACCTTGCGGAGCGCCTCAATCTGCTCGGCTACCGTGCAGGAGAGGCCTGGCAGGGTAAGTGTGCGGCGGTTTCCCAGCTTTTCCGTGTTCAATGTCGCTGTCTGAATCAGGAATTGAACAGCCGCACGGGGCGAGACATGCCAATGGCGCACGGTGTCACTGACGGGGAGTATGGCTTCCTTGCCCGCGAGGGGCTCACGAATGATGTTGGAGAAGAAGCCGGAGGCTGCGAGATTGGGCTTGCCGGGGCGGACGCAGACGGTTGGCATGCGGAGCGCAACACCATCAAAGAAGCCGCGGCGGGAATAGTCGTTCAGCAGAAGTTCGTCGATGGCTTTCTGAGTGCCATAGCTGGTGAGGGGAGTGGTAAAAAACTCATCTCCAATGGCCTCAGGGAAGGGTGCGCCAAAGACAGCGATGGAGGAGGTGAATATCACCTTTGGCTTGTAGCCGTCGCCCACTTTGCGAATGACCTCGAACAGAATGCGCGTGGCATCGAGATTGATGCGGTAACCTTTTTCGAAATCTTTTTCCGCTTCTCCGGATACAATGGCTGCGAGGTGGAAAATCACGTCCGGTTTGATGGCAATAAGCTTCTCCGCTTCGCCTGTGGCTGAAAGATCACCCACAAAGGTTTCAATAGGGAATGTTGAAGTTGGCGGTGGCGGAGGAATGATGGCGTCGTAGCGCGTGATGCGGGTTATTTTCTTGTCGCCAAGAATGCCCTCGGCGCAAAGGCGGATGAGCAGCTTTGCGCCCAGCATGCCGCCAGCACCGATGACCAGGATATGCAAATGAACCTCCGATATTAGATGATGCCGGCGGAGGCTACTCCACTGACGGGTCTTTCCTTAGCTTTCGCCGCACGATAGCCGGAGGTGCGGTAGACGCTCAAGGGGTCTATGGCACCACCTTTGCGGCGTCTGGCTTCGGCGAGAATGGAGCTCACATCCGTATTGAAGGCCTGCTTGATCAGGCGATGGCCCGCCATTACGTCGCTTTCGTCTTGTGCGGCTTGCAATGCCTTTCGATCCACGAGCGAAGCCTGCACGTAGGCCCTGACAATCTCAATGGCCGAGGCCATGAGGCTTTCGATAGGGTCAGTCACATTGTGGGACTGGTCGATCATATAGGCAGGCGCGAAGCCTTTGGCGTTCCGCAATTCGGCATCGACAAGTTCATTGAAAATCAGGAACAGGCGGAAGGGGTCAATGGAACCGGAATCCAGATCATCGTCGCCATATTTTGAATCATTGAAATGGAAGCCTGCCAGTTTTTCGGCGCGGATAAGTCTCGCTACAATCTGCTCGATATTGGTGTTGGGGGCGTGGTGACCAAGGTCAACCAGGCATTTGGCCTTGGGGCCAAGTTCCGTGGCGGCCATAAAACTTGATCCCCAATCGGAGATCACCGTTGCATAGAAGGCCGGTTCATAGAGTTTGTGTTCAAGAAAGACGAACCAGTTCTTGGGCAATATGTCGTAGATCGAGGTGAGTGATCCCATGTAGCGGTCGAAGGCGGCATTGAGATTGGTTTGGCCGGGGAAATTCGCGCCATCGGCGATCCACACCGTCAGAGCGGTTGAACCCAGTTTCTGGCCGATTTCAATACACTCGATATTATGTTCAACGGCCTGGTCACGGGTGGCTTTGCTCGCATGGGTCAAGGAGCCGAATTTGTAGGAACTTTTCTGGCCGCTTTGGTCCTGAAAGGTGTTGGAGTTCACCGCGTCAAACCCAAGCTCATAGGAAGCGGCTTCCTGACGAAGCGCGTTGTAGTCAGAAACCTTGTCCCAGGGGAAATGAGGAGACACATTTGGTGTGGCGCGCGAAAGCTGATGCACCACGCCACAGTCGGCCAACTTGTCGTGAATGTTGCGGGGTTCGCCCAGTCCGGGGAAACGGGCAAAGCGGGTGCCGCCGGTGCCCACGCCCCAGGTCGGGATGGCGACCGCGTAGTCCATGGCGCGCTGCGTCAAGGCTTCAATGTCGACGCCGCGGCGGTGCAACTGACGCGCCAGGCTCGCGTAATCGTCGGCCAAAGCCTGCTCATGTTTCTTATTTTCCGTGCCGATCAAATCGGCCGAGATTGCAAAGGTCATGGTCTACCTCGAGAAGGAAACGGCATTGCCCGCATCGACATTCAGGAAATTTCCGGTGGATTTGGCCGAGAGATCGGAGGCGAAGAAATAGACAGCCTCGGCAATATCTTCCGGAAATACTGAACGCTGCAGAAGCGAGCGTTTACGGTAGTGTTCTTCCAACTCTTCTTCCTTGACTTTGTTGGAGGCGGCGCGCTGCTGGCGCCATTCGCCTTGCCAGATTTTCGAGCCACGCAACACGGCATCGGGATTGACCACGTTTACGCGGATGCCAAGGGGTGCGCCTTCAAGGGCCATGCAGCGGGCGAGGTGAACTTCGGCGGCCTTGGCCGTGCAATAGGCGGAGGCGCCAGGAGAGGCGGCAATGGCGTTCTTGGAGGCAATGAAGACCATGGAACCACCGAGCCCTTGGCGTTTCATTAGGCGATAGCCTTCGCGGGCCACGAGGAAATAGCCTGTGGCCATGATGGAGATGTTCTTGTTCCATAAATCAAGGGTCGTGTCTTCAACATTGGCGGCAAGGGTGATCCCAGCATTATTAATGACGATGTCAACGCCGCCGAAAGCTTTGACAGCATCATCCATGGCTTTGACTACGGCTTCCTCACGAGTCACATCCATCAGGAAACCCCGTATATTGTCCTTGCCGAAGGATTTGGCGAAATTAGCAACGGTTGAATCGAGCGAAGCCTGATCAATGTCGGCGAGCGCGACACAGGCGCCTTCCTTCAGGAAACGTTCGGCGATGGCCGAACCGATACCGCCCGCACCACCGGTTATGAAAGCCACGCGGCCTGCAAGGCTTTTGGCCTTTGGCATGCGCTGCAGTTTGGCTTCTTCAAGCAGCCAGTATTCAATGTTGAAGGCTTCCTGCTCAGGGAGGCCCACGTAGGATGAAACGGAGGAAGCGCCGCGCATGACGTTGATGGCGTTGACATAAAATTCGGCGGCGATGCGGGCTGTGGCCTTGTCCTTGGCGAATGAAAGCATGCCGACTTGCGGCACGAGATAGATTACCGCATTAGGATCGCGCATCTTGGGCGAGTTCGCGTGCTTGCAGCGCTCATAGTAGCGGCCGTAGTCGGCGCGATAATCGGCGATCAATCTGTCGAGGGTTGCGCCATCGGCATCATGGGGAATAATCACTGGACGGATTTTGGTGCGAAGGAAATGATCGGGGCAGGAGGTGCCCAGGGGCGCCAGGGAATTTAGCATCTTGCTGTTTACGAATTCCAATACTTCTGGGGCATCGGTGAAGTGTCCGGCTTTCATTTCCTCCTTTGAAATGCGTCCACGGATTTCCGGGAGCAGGCGTAATGCCGCTTCCTGCCTTTTGGGGGCGTCGAGCGACTTCACGGCTTCACCGCCGAATGAAGGTTTCTTGCCGTTCTTGTCGAGCCAAGTTGCTGTCTTGTTGATGATGCGAAGCGTGGTTTCGTAACAGTCCTTTGCGGTCTTGCCCCAGGTGAACAAGCCGTGGCTGCCAAGAACTACGCCGACATATTCCGGATGCTCGGTGGCCATTTTGCCGAGCTTGATTCCGAGATCAATTCCCGGGCGCTGCCAAGCCAGATAGCCCATCTCGTTTCCGAAAACTTCCTTGGTAAGCTTCTCCGAATCTTTTGACGCAGCAATCGCGATAACCGCGTCTGAGTGGACATGGTCCACATGGGCATAGGGCACATAGCCATGGAGGCAAGTGTCAATCGAAGCGGCGCGTGAATTGAGATTGAAGGTGCAGTGATTGAGGTTATGCACCATCTCATCTTCCTGGGAGAGGTCTTTGTAGAGCCCCTTTAAGGCCAGCAACTTGTCCATGTAGAGCGTGGCAAAGCCATCGAGCTTCATGGAGGCTATGTCACCGCCAGAACCCTTCACCCACAGCACCTGCACCGGTTTTTTGGTGAGGGGATCGGTCATTTCCACCTTGGCGGACGTGTTGCCACCGCCGAAATTGGTGATGCGGAGATCGCTGCCCAGGAGATTGGAGTGGTAGAGCAAAAGGCCGGGTTCATCGAGATTTTTAGCGTGGGCATCTTCCCAGAGGGAAGGGATCAGAATTGAAGATGTCATGAAGGCGTACCCAATTAAATTCGCGGCCAGCGTATGATCAACTTCGCTCATGGTCAATCATAAATCGACGTGGTGCAGCGCAATGACGTTTTGCATTGCGGTATCTATTGACGTTCATGATTGTTAATGATTAGTTTTGATTATCTTGGAGGAGTAGATGCACGAACGCGAACGCTGGCAAATGATATTAGGCGTGGTCAAGGATCGCGCCGTTGTCATGGTTCGTGAACTCATTGAGCGCACCGGCGCATCGCCTGCCACACTGCGCCGCGATTTGGCCAAGCTTGAGGAAATGGGGCAGATCAAACGCGTGCATGGCGGGGTTGAAGCCTTGAATTTTGAGGATCGTCCGCATCTGGCGACGCGGGCCTTTGATGTGAGTCAATCGCTTCAGGCCAACAGCAAACGGGCGATCGGCCGCGCGGCCGCCTCCCTTTGCCAGGATAATGATTCGATCATCATCAATGCCGGAACAACCACATTTCAAATGGTAGATTTTCTGCGCGACCGCAAAATGCAAATCCTCACCAATTCATTTCCCATTGCCGAAGCGCTGGTGGCGCGGAGCGAGAACCGGATCATTATCCCCGGCGGTGAAATCTACCGGGACCAGGGCATTGTGCTGTCGCCCTTTGATGGCGATGCCGCGCAGCATTACACCGCGTCCAAAATGTTCATGAGCTGTTTTTCCTTTGGCCCCCTCGGCGTGATTGAAGGCGATGCCCTGATTGCGCGGGCCGAAGCCAAGCTTTTGGGCCGGGCCGACAAGCTCATTGTACTTGCCGATTCATCGAAATTTGAAACCCGCGGCAGCATGGCGGTTTGCCCCCTGTCGCGGGTTCATACACTCATCACTGACGATAAGGCCCCTGAAACCGTTCTGGAAGAAGTCCGGCGAGCGGGGGTGAATGTTGTGGTCGTTCGTGAGGAGGGGGACAGCATTTCTTCTGCCGCATGAGGCGGGAGGAAAATGAATTTAAACCGGATGGCGAAAATGCCATTCACAACGTAACTGGGAGGACTACATGACGAAAACAACACGCAGACAAACACTTCAAATTCTGACCGCCGGCGCCTTCGCTGGAATTGCGCCAGGCCTTCTTTCAACAACAGCCCTTGCTGCAACACCCATTCGCATTGCGATGGTGGTGAAGGCTTTGGGCATCGGCTTCTTCGATGCCTGCCGGGATGGCGGGCTGGAAGCAGCCAAGGAATTGGGCGATTGCGAATTGATCTACACGGGACCAACCAAGACCACGGCTGAAGAGCAGATCGCAGTAATCGATTCTCTTATCGCGCAAAAAGTTGATGGCATTGCGATATCGGCAAACGACACCAACGCCCTTGTGCCGGTTTGCAAGAAAGCCATGGAGCGTGGCATCAAGGTGATCTCGTTCGACTCAGGCGTTGCGCCCGAAGGCCGCATCATGCATCTCAACCCATCCAACAATGCGTTGATTGGCACGAAATGCGTGCAGATGATGGCAAAGACCCTCAACAATGAAGGTGACGTTGCCATTCTTTCCGCCACGGCACAGGCCACAAACCAGAATATCTGGATCGAGGAAATGAAGAAGGAATGGGCCAAGCCGGACTACGCCAAGATGACACTGGTTTCGACGGTCTATGGTGATGACGTGGCCGACAAGAGCTACCGCGAAACGGAAGGCCTGTTGAAGGCATTCCCGAACCTGAAGGGCATTATCGCGCCAACGTCAGTTGGTATCGTGGCTGCAGCCAAAGCCATTGCTGATAAGGGTCTTGTGGGCAAAGTGTTTGTCACCGGGCTTGGCCTTCCTTCGGAAATGAAGGGTGCTGTGCTTGCTGGTGCAACCGATACATTTGCCATCTGGAACCCTATTGACCTCGGCTATTCCGCGACAATGATTGTGGGACGCATCATCCGTGGCGAAGCTACGGGCCTTGCCGGAACAACAGTGAATGCGGGCCGCATGGGTGACATTGCGGTTGGCGACAAGAATGAAGCCGCCATGGCAGACCCCTTCACCTTCGACAAATCGAATATCGAGCAATTTGCCAAGATATTCTAATCCCACCATAGTAATCGGGCCCGCTCTTCGGGGCGGGCCCTTTCTTTTGAGGCAATACCGTGGTGGACGAGCCTATTCTGCGTTTAGATCACGTGACCAAGCAGTTTCCCGGTGTCCGGGCGCTGCATGACGTGCATATGGCGCTGTACCCAGGGCAGGTGACTGCGCTTCTCGGCGAGAATGGCGCTGGCAAATCCACCATCGTAAAAATATTGACTGGAATTTACCGGCCCGATGCGGGAGCCATTCACATTGGCGGCAAGCTGCAATCCTTCTCGAGTCCGCGGGATGCCTGGCGCTCCGGTGTTTCGGCCATTCATCAGGAGACCGTGATGTTTGACGATCTCACGGTTGCTGAAAACATTTTCATGGGGCACATGCCACTGCGCTCGGGCAAGCGCATTGACTGGCAGTTGATGAATGCACGCGCTGCCGAGCTGCTCAAAAGTGTGGATGCGGATTTTGGCTCCGAAGTCTTGTTGAAGCGGCTTGGCGTGGCGCAGAAACATTTGGTGGAAATCGCCCGTGCGCTTAGCCATGACTCGCGAATTGTGATCATGGATGAGCCGACGTCAGCACTGTCGGCGCGCGAGATCAGCGATTTGTTCCTCATCATCGCGCAGCTCAAGGCCGAGGGGCGTGCCATTCTTTTTATCTCGCATAAGTTTGACGAAATATTCCGTGTGGCTGATCGCTGGGTGTGTTTGCGCGATGGTGAACATGTGGGCGAAGGCTTGATTAAGGACGTGGAACCGCGAGGGCTGGTGAAGCTCATGGTGGGACGGCCCATTGACCAGGTTTTTCCGAAGAAGAAGATTGAGATAGGGGAACCGGTGCTTGAAGTCGTTGGATTGAGTAATCCTACGGAATTTGCCGACGTTTCGTTTACACTGCATAAGGGTGAGATTTTGGGTTTCTACGGGCTGGTGGGTGCTGGCCGCTCAGAGACCATGCAAGCGCTGTTTGGAGTGAGCAAAGCGACCGCCGGCGTGGTCAAGCTTAATGGCAAAACCCTTGCAATTTCCTCAACGGCGGATGCAATTGTTTCGGGCATTGCCTATGTACCGGAAGACCGCCAGGTGCAGGGCACAGTTTTGCCCTTTGGTATTCGGGAAAACACCACACTGGCAAGTCTTCATCAGCATACGGACAAAGGCATTCTCTCACGCGTTAGCGAACAGAAAATTACGCGGAAGCTTGGCGGGCGGCTGTCTGTCAAGGCAGCGCATTGGGAACAACGATTGAATGAACTTTCCGGTGGAAACCAGCAGAAGGTTGTGATTGCCAAATGGCTGGCCACTTCCCCTAAAATTCTCATCCTCGATGAACCAACCAAGGGTATTGACGTGGGGTCAAAAGCGGCGGTTCACGAGTTCATGGGCGAACTGGCGTCCGAAGGGCTGGCCGTTATCCTCATCTCGTCTGAATTGCCGGAAATCATGGGCATGGCAGACCGGATCATGGTGATGCATGAGGGACGCATTGTGAAAAACTTTACCCGTGCGGAAGCAACCGCTGAAGCAATCGTGACTGCGGCCACCGGTGGGGGGCACCATGCCGCTGCTTAAGAGGCGCGAGTTCTTTCTAGGCTCGATCATTCTTGGCCTCGTGATTGCGATCGGCTTTCGCGCGCCGGTGTTCGTCACACCCGAAAGCCTGCTCAATATCATCACTGATACGTCATTCCTGTTTATGCTGGCGTTGGCCCAGATGATCGTTATTCTCACCCGTGGTATCGACCTTTCGGTTGCCGCCAATCTGGCCATGGCTGGTATGTTGACGGCACTCGCCTCGCGCGCCATGCCGGAGATGCCGATTGTTTTGATCATTCTCCTATCAACACTTTATGGATTGGCGCTCGGGATCGTAAATGGCGCTTTGATTGCGGCCCTCGGAATTCCACCCATTGTGGTAACACTAGGAACGCTTGCGGTTTATCGCGGTTTGATATTCGTCGTGGCGGGTGGCCAGTGGCTGACCTCTGATGACATGACACCGCAGTTTCTCGCGTTCCCCAAGGCCACGTTGCTTGGCATTTCGAGTCTGGTATGGATTGCTGCTTTTGTGATCGCGGGGTTCTGGTTTTTCCTCAATGAGACGCGAACGGGCAGGGCACTATATGCAGTGGGCGGCAACCCGGTTGCGGCGCGCTATTGCGGCATTGATCTGGCCCCGCAGCAGCTCCTGGTTTATTCTATTGCAGGTTCTGTCTCAGGCCTTTGCGGGTATTTGTGGGTGTCGCGCTATGGCATTGCCTATGTGGATATTGCCCAGGGCTATGAACTCACCATAATTGCCGCTTGCGTAATTGGCGGCGTCTCCATTGCCGGTGGCGTGGGCACGGTATCCGGCACGCTCCTGGGTGCGCTGTTCCTTGGCATTGTTGTCAACGCGCTTCCTGTGATTAATGTCTCACCCTTTTGGCAGACAGCGATTTCAGGCGCGATCATTCTCGCTGCCGTCATCGTTAATGCGCGGGCTGAGCGCAAAACCGGCAAACTCATACTTCCCGAAGCGCGACTGCTTGCGGGGGCATCGAAATGAGTGGGCCCTCGCGCTATGACGTTGCCGACCGGGCACCGCGGACCCTGATCGATTTTATGCTGCGCTGGGAAACAATCCTCATCGGATTGCTGATTGCTGTTGTCATCGGCAACACGATCATCTCCCCCTATTTTCTCGATATCTATAATCTCTCGGACGCCACGTTCAATTTTTCCGAAAAGGCCATCATCGCGCTTGGCATGACACTGCTGATTTTGGTGCGTGATATCGATCTTTCCGTCGCCGCAATCATCGCGCTGGCATCACTGGCCATGGGGCTTGCGGCTGATGCAGGAGCTGGAACAGGCTTGCTTATTCCCATTGGACTTGGCGTTGGAGCCATTTGCGGCGCCTTCAACGGTTTGCTGGTGGCGCGCATTGGCCTGCCTTCCATTGTTGTTACGATTGGAACAATGTCGCTGTTTCGCGGTCTTGCACAGGTGATCCTTGGCGATCAGGCCATCACAAAATACCCCGCAGCATTTCAAACCTTAGGGCAGGGCTATTTGATCAAATGGCCACCCATTCCCTATTCCTTCGCATTGTTTCTGGTGCTGGCTGCGATATTTACATTCGTGCTGCACAAAACGGCGTTCGGGCGGAAGCTCTTTGCCATGGGCAACAATCCCATTGCCGCGCAATTCTCCGGCATTCCAGTCAACCGCATTCGCTTCTGGCTTTTTGTTCTGACCGGGTTGCTTGCCGGCGTCGCTGCCATCCTGCTTACGGCGCGTATTGGCTCCACGCGGCCCAATATCGCTTTGGGATGGGAACTTGAGGTGATCACCGCTGTTATCCTCGGCGGCGTTTCCATTGCGGGCGGCGCGGGCACGATTCCAGGCGTTGTGCTGGCTGTGTTTATTCTGGGCCTTGCGACATTCGGGCTTTCCCTGGTAAATGTGCCGGGAATCGTGATCAGTGTCTTGCTTGGGCTGCTGCTGATTGTTTCGATCGCCATGCCCATTGTCGTGCGGCGGCTGCTTAAGGGGAAACCCGTGGTTTGAGCGAGAGATCTACCAACGTCGCCCGAAGTGAATGATGGTGGCTCGTATTACAAGCGGTTTTGATTTCATGAACGCAAAACCATTTTCCATCAACCAAGTTTCTGGAACTATGTTAGGGCAACCACCATTGGCGTAAAACCAAATTGAATTTTCTCTGGGTCGGCATCATGCCCGTCACACCACAGGCCATGCAACACACGGTGTGAGTTAGCTGAAAATTCCGTTCGACCATGCAAAACCCGCGTATTGTCCATCAGTAGAAGTTGTCCTGCACTAAGCAAGAATTCCTCATAGTTCGCTGGATGTGATACATACTCAATGATGGCCGCTATGCCGGCACGCGCCATTGGGTGGATTTGCAAGGACACGTCAGTTCCGTATCTAAAGGCCATTGAAATTCGACCATCGCAGATCTTGAAGACTGATCTCTGTGCCTCCCGGTCATCGCGCCTGATTACAAATGCATCTGGCCTAAATAACCCAACAAGTGATTCTGGATAATTCTGCTCAAGAAATCGATAAATATCTTCAGCAAAACATATGCGGGAATGCCCTCCTTTCTCTGCTGGTGACTCACAATAGATCAACATGGTCTTCGGCGGGAGTTTTTCAAACGACCCATCCGTATGCAAACGCAAATCTGAAGATGTTGTATTTGCATACTGGGGAAATCCAGGCAAATTCCGAATTGGATGAACGCCAGCATCGTCAGATAACTTGTGACGGACAGGATTTCCAAAGTGGCGGCCCAGTTTCGCCAAAGCAGATGATATTTCCAGTTGTGAAGTTGGTCTTCTTTGATTTATTAGCACACAACCTTGGATTGTAAAAAGATCTAGGATTTTCTCCAGCTCACTTTCTGTGATTTCAATCAGCTTTTCTACAACAAGCTCTCGTATCTTCGATTTAGTCATTTAACTTGTTTTCATTGCCCAGGAAACCGCTTGCTTGTGCCAGAAACCAGTTTATGCACGAAAACCAATACGGCGGCAAACTCAATAAACTGAACAGTGCAATTGCGCTTGGTTGCGCCGGCGGTCTAGTCTCTACGGGTCATGGTTGATTGACTTTGGTTAAGCTCACAAAATTATTATGGAATCAATTTCAATTAAAAACTTGATCATTCTTCTTTCCAACCAGCGTCGCCGCTATGATCCTGCGGATTTCATAGATATTGGCAATCGCGTTGCTGCCAGCGCAGCAGATATCCGGGTTTATGTGATTGGTGAACAAACCCCCAACACCCAACTCCCCAAAGATATATGGAAATTACCCACCCTGACTGTAGCTTTTAGCCCTAAAAAACTGACATTCGTTCCTCCACGGGGGCGAATAATTTTCAATCGCCAAATTCAGAAGCTTGAGCAAGCTCGGATCCTTAATTTGGTAGGCATTCCGATACCCCATTGCGAAATGTTCCGCCCGGGCATGGCCCTTGACCCCGCGATTTGGGGAGACATAGTGCTTCTTAAGCCAGCACCACTCTATATGACATCCCATGGTGACA
>JAHFPK010000175.1 GCA_023266715.1 Hyphomicrobiales bacterium
CCGTTTACCAGGGCAAGCCCGCCGCCGTCGCGGAGCAGGCGGCGCGAGCCAGCCCCTGCGATTGCATCAAAATCCGCCCGCGGGGCTGAAATATCGGCAGTTGCTTTCACTTGCTTGTCCAGCGTGAAGCTTGCATTTCCCGAGAGAAGTGTTCCCTGGTCTGCGGCATCCGCCGGCCTGATTTCAATTTCGTTCAAGTCGACCTTTTCAAAACTTGCCTTGATTTTTGATTTGAACGTAATGGGGCGAAACTGCCCTTCCGAGTCGGATTTCCCTTCGCTGTCGGCGATTGGGGTCATCCGCAAGAGTCCCTCGATCGAGCCGACCTCGCTCTTGCCGTCAAGGAAATAGGAGTAGCCGGAATTCTCTTGGGAAGAAACGCGAAGGCCAAGCCCTAAAGGCTCATCTTTCTCCCACGTCCCCGTGCTTGCCGAAAACACCAGCGGCACGCCATCATAATCAAAGCTGCCGAAACTGCGCCACGGGCCTGCCAGGTTCAAGGCCGAGAAAGTCGCATTCATATTTTTGAGTTCAGCCCGGCTGCTACGCCGGTCATCGCTCAATTGCAGAGTACCGGCACTGAGCGTGATCTGATCCAGCTTCACATGTTCCAGCAGAAGGCTGTTGCGGACATTCTCCGAAGGCTCGAAATTCCAGTTGCCGACACCCTCAAGGGAGCGCTGCAGCTTGACCCTCGGACTGTCGATATTGATGCTTTCAACTTGAATTGAACCGTTGAGCAGGGCGCCCAGATTCATCCGCACCACAATTTGATCGGCGGTGGCGAACCATTTTTCCTGCAGCCCTTCCGGATTGGCAATGCGCACGTCATGGGCGGTAAGCCTTGGCCACGGGAAAAGCCGAACCCCAATGGGCCCGGCGATTTCCACTTTCCGCCCAGTGAGTTTTTCGCCATACGCTTCAAGTCCCGCCCGATAACTGCCCCAATCCACCACAAAGGGAGCAAGCATTGCGCTGACCACAACCAGCACAAGTACAATCCCAAAATAAAAGACAGGTGATTTCCAAACCTTCATGGTGCTTCACAATAGGATTTCTTCATAAAGTCACAAGGCCAGAATTTTGCCCGGGTTCATGATGTTGAGTGGGTCGAGCGCCAGTTTGATCTGCCGCATGACGGCCAGTCCCTTGCCATGTTCGGCCTCAAGGAATTTGATTTTGCCGCTCCCCACCCCGTGCTCTCCGGTGCAGGTGCCCTCCATGGCAATGGCGCGGTTGATGAGCCGCTCATAGAAGCCTTTGACACGGCTGACCTCCGCCTCATTGAGGGGATCGCAGAACAGAACCACATGGAAATTGCCATCTCCCACATGCCCGATGATGGGGCCGTAAAGATCATTCACCCGCAAATCCTCTTGCGTAGCAGTCACGCATTCAGCAAGGCGCGAAATGGGCACGCACACATCGGTTGCGAAAACATCCTGCTTGCCCGGAGCAATAGCCCGCGTGGCCCAGAAGGCATCATGGCGGGCCTGCCATAATTTCTGCCGGTCCTCTTCCTTTTCCGCCCACTCCAAGTCTCCAGCGCCATGGGAAGTTGCAATTTCCCGAAACATTTCAATCTGCTCGCGCGCATAGGCCGCCGTGCCGTGAAATTCCAGAAACAGCGTTGGGGCCACTTTTAGATCAAGCTTGGAATAGGCATTCAAGGCCTTCACGTGTTCTTCGTCCACCAGTTCAATCCGTGCCACCGGAATGCCGAGTTGAATGGTTTCAATGGTTGCCCTGCAGGCGGCCTCAACACTGGGAAAAGCGCAGACCCCCGCCGTCATGGCTTCCGGAATTCCGTAGAGCTTCAAGCCAACTTCCGTAATAATCCCGAGGGTTCCCTCCGAGCCCACCAGAAGCCGTGTAAGATCATAGCCCGCCGCTGATTTTTTTGCCCGCGTTCCCGTGCGTATGATTTCGCCATTGGCCATGACGGCGGTGAGGCCCATGACATTTTCGCGCATGGTGCCATAGCGCACCGCATTGGTGCCTGAGGCGCGTGTCGCAGCCATCCCGCCAAGGCTTGCATCGGCGCCGGGATCAATCGGAAAGAACAAGCCCCGATCACGCAAATGTGTGTTCAAACTTTTGCGGGTAACCCCCGCTTCCACCCGCGCGTCAAGGTCTTCCGCGTTCACCGCCAGAATCCTGTTCATCTGCGAAAGGTCAACCGTAATGCCGCCATAGGGCGCCGTGATGTGGCCTTCGAGCGAGGTGCCCGTGCCATAGGCAATGATAGGCGTCTGGTGCCTGGCACAGATCGCAACGATCTTCTGCACTTCTAACGTATCGCGCACGAAAGCCACCGCATCAGGCGATGCACTGGGAGTCCAGGTTTGATCTTTCCCATGCTGTTCCCGCACACTCACGGCCGTTGACAGCCGGTCGCCCAGAAACTCCCGGATCTCGGCAATGGTGGCAATTGTGCTGTTGGCGGGGTCTCGTGTAAGCATTCCCCAAAACTAGCAGACAGGAAGAAAATTACGATGGTTTTTCCAGCCCCCATCAAAAGTGCGCCCTATTCCATTGAGGATCAATGGATTGACTACAATGGCCACTTTAACATGGCCTATTACAATGTGCTGTTTGACCGGGATTCCGATGTGGGCCTGACCCTCGTTGGCCTTGGCCCCGCCTATGTCAAAAAAACCGGAAATTCCTACTTCACTCTTGAGGCCCACATTACTTATCTGCGCGAACTCAGCGTTAAGGATCAAGTGAGCATTGTAACCCAGATTCTCGATTTTGATTCAAAACGTCTCCACTATGTCCAAATGATGCATCACGCGAAGGAAGGCTGGCCTGCCTGCGTTACGGAAAATATTGTGATGCATGTGGATTTGAAATCGAAAAAATCGTCTACTTTCCCTGCTGATGTTCTGAAAAGAATCAAAATCGCTCACGAAGCGCACAAATCGCTCCCCGTTCCATTACAAGTTGGTCATAAAATCGGAATTCGCCGAAAGGTCTAAGTACTGTTGCATTCTCGTCGCATTCGCCTGCCATAACCCAATTCACAACAAGAAACATGCAGGAGGCGAATATGATGACGAATTCCGGTTATTTGCAATTTGCCGAAGCCTTGGTTTTTGCCCAAGGTCCAAAAGCTGCGGAAGAAGCGGCCAGACAGGCAATTCTGTGTGAAAAGTCCGGCGATATGGAAACTGCCGAAACCTGGCGCAACGTCCAGTTCGCCCTGAAATGCGTGGGTTACAAGAAAGCAGCTTAACCTCTGGCACATTTGCTATAAGGGGTCTTTACGGATTCGTGAGACCCCATGACTGCCAAGCCGTTTGATATTAACCATGCGCCGCAAGCGGAAAGCATTTCAGCCCGCGCCTTGGCAGGGAGCGAACCTGCCTATTTCAAGGGTCTGAATCCGGAGCAGCGTGACGCGGTCGAGTCAACTGAAGGCCCCCTGCTCGTGCTTGCGGGTGCCGGCACGGGAAAAACACGCGTGCTCACCACCAGGCTCGCCCATATCCTGGCCACCAAAAAGGCCTGGCCCAACCAGATGCTGGCTGTCACCTTCACCAACAAGGCGGCCCGCGAAATGAAGGAGCGCATCGGCCACCTCATCGGCGGCGTAGTGGAGGGCATGGCCTGGCTAGGCACCTTCCATTCGATCGGCGTCAAGATCCTGCGCAATCATGCGGAATTGGCGGGGCTGAAATCCGGCTTTTCCATTTTGGATACGGACGATCAGATCAGGTTGCTCAAGCAGCTTCTCTCGGTTCACGGCATCGATGAAAAACGCTGGCCCGCCCGCCAGTTCGCCGGTCTTATCGACGGCTGGAAAAACCGCGGGCTTGTGCCGGAAAAAGTTCCAGCTGGAGAGGCCCACAGTTTTGCCAATGGCGTCGGCGGCAAGCTTTATGCGGAATATCAAGCCCGCCTGAAAGTTGTGAATGCCGCTGACTTCGGCGATCTGCTTTTGGAAGTCCTGCGCATCTTCCAGTCCCACCCCGATGTTCTGAAGATCTACCAGACCCGTTTCAAATACATGCTGGTGGATGAGTACCAGGATACCAACGTGGCGCAATATCTCTGGCTGCGCCTCCTCGCCCAGGGCCACAGGAACATCTGCTGCGTGGGTGACGATGATCAGTCGATCTATGGCTGGCGCGGGGCCGAGGTGGATAATATCCTGCGCTTCGAGAAAGATTTTCCCGGCGCAAAAATCATCAAGCTGGAAAGGAATTACCGCTCCACGCCGCATATCCTGGGAGCCGCTTCGGGCCTCATCGCCAAGAATGAAAGCCGTCTCGGCAAAACCTTGCGCACCGACAAGAACGATGGCGAACCCATCACGGTGCGCAGCCATTGGGATGGCGACGAAGAGGCCCGCGCCATTGGCGATGACATCGAAAGCTTGCAGCGCAAGAAGGAAAAACTAAACGATATGGCAATTCTCGTGCGCGCGTCTTTCCAAATGCGTGCCTTTGAAGACCGCTTCATTACCCTGGGCCTGCCCTACCGTGTGATCGGCGGCCCGCGCTTCTATGAACGCGCTGAAATTAGAGACGCGCTGGCCTATCTCAAAGTCACGGCCTCTCCCGACAATGACCTCGCCTTTGAGCGTATCGTGAATGTGCCCAAGCGTGGCATTGGCGATACCTCGATCAAGCGCATGTTTGAATTTGCCCGCGCCAAGGGGCTTTCCCTGTTCCGCGCCGCGGAAACGCTTTCCCTCACCGATGAATTGCCGCCTAAGACAAGGTCTTCACTCAAAACCCTTATCGAAAACTTTAGTCGCTGGCGTCAGGCCTTGCCCAGTCTTCCGCACACGGACCTGGCGGAAATGATCCTCGATGAATCGGGCTACACCGAAATGTGGCAGAATGACAAAAGCCCCGAAGCCGAAGGACGGCTTGAAAACCTGAAAGAGCTTGTGCGCTCCATGGGCGAGTTTGAAAACATGGCGGGCTTTCTGGAGCACATCGCCCTGGTGATGGACCGCGACAGCGGCGACGAGGATGACAAAGTCAACATCATGACGCTCCATTCCGCCAAGGGCCTGGAATTTGGCACCGTGTTCCTGCCCGGCTGGGAGGAAGGCCTGTTTCCCCATCAAAGGTCCCTCGATGAAAAGGGCAAGGCCGGTTTGGAAGAAGAGCGCCGCCTCGCTTATGTCGGCATTACCCGCGCCAAGCGCCGCGCCTACATTTCCTTTGCCCAGAACCGCCGCGTCCATAACATGTGGCAGACCGCCCTGCCCTCGCGCTTTGTCGATGAGCTGCCGGAAGCCTTCGTCGAAGTGGCCCCCATGAGTAATTCCTTCGGCGGACATAGCTTGGGTGGTTACGGCGCGAGCCGTTTTGACGAAACCCAGCCTTTTGCCAACACTTACGCAACGCCCGGCTGGCAGCGCGCCCAGGAACGCTGGAGCAAGGGTGAAGGCCTGCGTTCAACGCCGAAGTTCATCGAAGGTGAAATGCTGACCCACGGCGAAGAAAACCCCGCCTTGACCAAGGGCACCCGTATCTTCCACCAGAAGTTCGGCTATGGCCGTATCACTGCGGTCGACGGCAACAAGCTCACCATCGACTTCGAAAAAGCCGGTGAAAAGCGGGTACTGCACAGCTTCGTTACGGCGGCTTAGGCGGCTCGCACCGCCCGTGGCGCTCAGGGTTGCAACTGGCATTCCGGCAGTCGCCGCGGTTTATCGATCTTGGCCAGCGCCTCGGGCTTGGCACAGGGCGGGAAACCGGCGAGCCGCATGGTCTCAGTAAGACGCTCTCGTTCCGATTCGCTATAACCGGGCTCGTTTGTTGTCCCCTCAATGGTTATGTTCGGGTACCATTTGAGAGCTTCCTGGACCGCTGCCTTTGCCTCCGCTTTGCGCCCGAGTGCCGCCAGTGCTCCGGCACGGTAAGGCCACAGCCAGGTACCCAGAGTTTTCGTCTCCAGGCGGTCCATCATGCGCGAGGCATCCTCATAGCGCCCTGCCATGAAATAGGCGTAGGCAAAAGGTCTGGCGGCCCACATTGGAAAACCGGGATTAAGGCGCACAGCCTCTTCGATCAGTTGGGCTCCGCGCTCAGCC
>JAHFPK010000176.1 GCA_023266715.1 Hyphomicrobiales bacterium
TCATTGGTCTGGGATCGTCTGCCATGCCCGATACCCGTAAACGCATCGAAGTCTTAGGCCGGCGTTTCGAGGAAATCATCTGCGATCTTTCGTTTGGCTCCAATTTTGATACCGTTGTTGCGGAGGCCATATCCCGCATTGGCAGGATTGATATTCTTGTCAACAACGCCGGGATTATTCGGCGCTCTGATTTTCTGGATATGTCTGAAGTTGACTGGGATGAAGTTCTCACGGTCAATCTGCGCAGCGCCTGTACCCTCAGTCAGGCCGTGGCCCGTCATATGGTAGCCACAGCCCGCAAAGGCCGCATCATCAACATTGGGTCGATTCTGTCGTTCCAGGGCGGGATCCGGGTTGCCGCCTATACGGTGAGCAAGCATGGTATCGCCGGTTTGACACAGGCCATGGCAAACGAGCTTGCGCCGCACGGCATCACGGTCAATGCCATCGCACCGGGTTACATGGAGACGGACAATACGCAAGCGCTACGGGCCGACCTGCAGAGGTCGCAACAGATCCTTGCCCGCATTCCCGTGGGCCGCTGGGGTGTTCCCGACGATCTCGCAACCGCTGTCTTGTTTCTCGCTTCGCCGGCCAGCGCCTATGTCACCGGTGCCGTCATCCCCGTCGATGGCGGCTGGCTCGCACGCTGAATTTATTGATCTGAAAGTTCCAGCGCGGACTCAACGAGGCGATCCAGCAATTCGCGTTTGCGTTCAGAAGAAGAATCAATCGGCACAATGAAACACAGCGTTGCAACCGCAATGCCGCGGCGGTCACGGATGGGGGCCGCGAGGCAGCAGGTAAAACGGTCCGACAGCCCGTTGGTCATGCAACTGCCTTCGCTTCGTGCGCGGGCAATATCGGCGACGAAGGATTCCGTCTCAACCACACAGCCATCGGGCAATTGAAAATCTTCCTCCGGTATGAAGTCCAGAATTTCGCTCGCAGTCATGTGGTCAAGGAGAAGGCGTCCCGAGGCGGTCCAGGGAATGGGAACTTCAACGCCGATATCCGTTGTGATTCTGAAAACGCCGGAACCATCACGGGTATCGACAACCACATATTTGTTGCCGCGCAATGCGCAGAGTTGCGCCGTGGCGCTGGTCTGCATGGCAAGGCGGTCAAGAACTTCGCGGCAGCGCCGATGCAGGGGATTGGCATCCGCATAGGCCCGGCCATAGAGATGCGCCGTCTGGCCAAAATAAACACTGCCTTCATCGCCAACGGCTTCGAGGATGCCGGCTTCAATCAGGCGGTTGGTTATGGAATAGAGCGTTGAGCGCGGCGCTCCGATCTGCTTTGCGAGATCGCCCACCTTGGTCGGCGCATGCAGGCGCAAAAGGGCGTCGAGAATCTCGATGGCGCGGTCAATCCCATTCTGCCGTTCGCGCGCGGGCTTGACGCCGCGCTTATTTGTTATTGCGTCCATAGATTCCTCTTAAGCTCGTGCCAATACCACTTGCATGTTTTTCGAGTCTCGTATAGCGTTCACTTGTCCTTTATAAAGGAATATTGTCCACTATAAAGGACAAAATGGAACAATACAATTCACCTGGGAGGGTGTCATGAACAGAAGGAAACTCACGTTATTCGCAGGCCTGTGCGCCGCAACATTAGCATCAGGTTTTAGCAACGCGGCACTTGCGGGCAAGCTCGAGGATATCCTGCAGCGCGGCAAACTTATCGTCGGAACCGGAGTTGGCAATCCGCCCTGGCATTTCCGCGACGAGAAGGGCGACATGGCAGGCTTCGATGTCGATATGGGTAAGATTGTCGCCAAGGGCCTCTTCGGCGACGACACGAAAATCGAATATGTAAACCAGGCGTCGGACGCGCGTATCCCCAACATTGTAACCGACAAGGTTGATATCACCTGCCAGTTCATGACGGTAACGGCAGAACGCGCCCAGCAGGTGAATTTCACTATTCCCTATTACCGCGAGGGCGTTGGCCTGATGATGGCGGCGGGCGGCAAATATAAATCTCGCGACGAAATGAAGGCCGCAGGTGCTGGCGTTACGGTTTCGGTTCTGCAGAACGTCTATGCCGAAGAAATGGTGCATTACGCCCTGCCGGATGCAAAGGTCGATCAGTACGAGAGTGTCGATCTGATGTACCAGGCCCTGAATTCGGGCCGGGCGGACGCGGCGGCAACCGACATGTCATCCCTGCAATGGTTCATGAAACAGAACCCTGGCAAATATGTCGACGGCGGCTATGGCTGGAATCCGCAAACCTATTCCTGCGCGGTGAAGCGCGGCGACCAGGATTTTCTGAACTTCGTCAACATCGCATTCCGCGAGGCGATGACGGGCGTTGAGTTTGCAACCTACTCGAAATCATTTGAACAATGGTTTGGCGTGAAGCCACCAGAACCCAAGGTGGGCTTCCCGGAAGAACTGCGCTGATGCGCGATCAGGAAAAGAGGGACGCGGTTTTCCATGAGACCGCGGATCAAAATATATGCGATGATCACGTTAATCACATCAGGCCGTTCCGGCCTGAAGTGATCGTGATCTGAGCGCGGGTAGCGGCAGGGCGCAGGAGCCATGGCATACTCCTTCCGTTTTGGAGTGATTGAAGCCAACCTCGACAACTTCCTCCAGGGGTTGCTTCTGGGCCTCGCTCTTGCGTTCGCCGCAATCCTCATCGGCACACTCATTGGCCTGCTCTGCGCCTTCGCCACAACGGCGAAGTCGAGGGCGCCATCCCGCCTCGTCGGCATTTATGTTTCGGCGATCCGCAATACGCCGCTCCTGGTCATTGTCCTGTTCGTTTATTTTGCCCTGCCGCAACTCGGCATCAGACTTGGCAAGTTGGAGAGTTTCATTTTTTCCCTGGCGATCTATTCCGGAGCTTATCTCACCGAAGTATTCCGCGCGGGGTTGGCCGGTGTTCCTAAGGGCGTGGTTGATGCCGGCCGTGCCATTGGCCTCAACGGATTGCAGCGGGCCCTCTATGTCATTATGCCCATCATGTGGCGCAATTGCCTGCCGGCCCTTGGAACCACATTCATCTCACTATTCAAGGATACTTCGCTTGCCGCGGTGATCGCGGTTCCCGAGCTGACCTACCAGGCGCGCAAATTGAATACGGAGACGTTCCGGGTCGCGGAAGCCTGGGCAACAGCCAGTCTGCTTTATCTTTCAACTTGCCTGCTGATTGCAGCAGGCCTGCGGCAGCTTGAGCGCCGCTTCCCGAAGTTTTGAGGCGGCAGGAAAATGGAACAATTCCTTCATGAACTGTGGATTGCCCGCTGGCCCCTTGCGCAAGGCCTGCTTCTGACGGTTGAAATATCCGTGGCCTCAATCACGTGCGGAACCATCATCGGGCTCTTTGGCGGCATTGGCCTCACCTATGGCAAGTGGTTCCTGCGCTGGCCCATCCGTGTTCTGGTGGACTGCATTCGTGGCATCCCGGTTCTCGTGCTGATCCTTGCCTCCTTCTATCTCCTGACTTTTGCCGGCATCAATCTCACCGCGATTGAATCCGGGCTGCTTGCGCTGTCCATCTTTTGCGGTGCCCACATGGGCGAGATCATCCGTGGCGCGCTGCAATCCATTCCGCCCGGGCAGATTGATGCGGCGCGCGCCATCGGCCTCACTTTTCCAAGGATCCTCGCCTATGTTCTCCTGCCCCAGGCAATGCGGCAGATCATGCCGGTATGGATCAACACGGGCGCCGAACTCGTCAAAGCTTCAACCCTTCTCTCCGTAATAGGTACGGGTGAACTGCTATTTCGCACCCAGGAAATCATCGGCCGCAACTTCATGACCCTGGAATTCTACGGACTCTGCGGCATTCTGTATTTTCTCGTCAATTCTATGATCGAGCGCTTCGGCAAATTCGCCGGGCAACGCTTTGCACTCCAATGAGGACCGCATGACACTCCTTTCCATACGCGGCCTGACCAAACGCTTCGGTGCGGCGGAGGTCCTCAAGGGCGTTGACCTCGAGGTGAACAAGGGCGAAGTGGTCTCGATCATCGGCGCCAGCGGTTCGGGCAAGACCACGCTTCTGCGTTGCGTCAATCTGCTTGAGGATTTTGATGGCGGTGAAATCGTCCTCGATGACGTTGCCATAGGTTACGTCAAGCGTAATGGTACCCGGCGGCGCCTGGGTGAGCGTGAACTGGCCCGCCAGCGCGCCATGACCGGCATGGTGTTTCAAAGTTTCAATCTGTTTCCCCATCTCACGGCCCTTGGCAATGTCATGCTCGGACTGCTGAAAGTGAGGCACATGGCAAAAGCCGAGGCCAAGACCCTTGCCATGAACTGGCTTTCGCGCGTTGGTCTCAGTGACCGTGCCATGCATCTGCCAAGCCAGTTGTCGGGTGGACAGCAGCAGCGCGTCGCCATTGCCCGCGCCCTTGCCATGGACCCCAAGCTCGTGCTGCTCGACGAAATCACCTCGGCACTTGATCCCGAACTGGTGGGTGAAGTTCTGGACACCATCAAGTCTCTGGCGAAGGAAGGAACTACCATGTTGATCGTCACCCACGAAATGCGTTTTGCCAGGGATGTGGCCCACCGCACGATATTCATGGATGGCGGCCTGATCGCCGAGCAGGGGCCATCGGCGAAGCTTTTCCGCAACCCCGGCAATGCGCGGCTGAAGGAATTTCTGAAGCGCGCAAACATTTGAAACAGGTGAGGAGTGATGATGACGATTGAAAGATTTGGTGCCGCCCCGTCAGGTCCTGGCGGCCGCAGCCTGCCCTTCACCAAGGCGGTGCGCGCCGGCGATTTTGTATCTGTCTCCGGGCAGGTGCCTATGGGCGCAGACGGCGAAATCATCGAAGGCAACATCACGGCACAAACCCAGCAGACCATCGAGAACGTCAAATCAATCCTGATATCGCTCGGTCTCAGCCTCGAACATGTGGTCAAGGCAACCGTGTGGCTGGCCGACACGCGCGATTTCTGGCCCTTCAATAAGGTCTATCTCGAATATTTTGGCGCGGCCCTTCCGGCACGCTCCTGCGTGCGGGCCGACATGATGGTGGATTGCAAGGTAGAGATCGAAGTGGTGGCCTACGATCCACGATAATTGCAGACAAAGACGCTCCCGGCATCCGCACGCACGAACGGTATCAGTAGTATCTCCAAAATGACATGCCAGTCAGGCAGATGGCCCAGACAAGGATGGCCTGGCGGACGAGTTTCTGCGAAACCCGCCTGGCTGCCTTAGCCGCGAAATAGCTTCCGACAATTGCACCCGTCATCATGACCAGCGCCGGAATGAAACGGATGACCCCGGCCTTTGCAAAAATTACAATCGAAATCAGCGTCATCAAGGCAATCGTGATGTTTCGAAGGGCATTGGCCTGAAAAATATTCATGTGGGAGAACAGGGCATAGATCGTGAACATTATGATGCCCATGCCGAGGCCGAAATAGCCTCCATAAATATAGACGAGGAATTCGAGGAAGAAGGAAAGCCAAAGCCAGCGGCTGCCATCGAAAGCAAAATGGTGTTCCAGCCAGGACTTGAGCCAAGGGCCAATGGAAAATGACAGGGTGGCAAACAGAAGCAGCCAGGGAATGGCCTTCTGGAAAGAAGCTTGGCCGGTATAAATGAGGATGGAAGAACCTATAATGCCGCCAAGGGCCGAGAGGCCCAAGCGCAAACCAAGATGTTTTCGCACGCTTGCAAGCTCTGACCTGTAGGCATAGACGCCAACCAGATTAGCTGGGAGCACGGCGACGAAATTGGAGGCGTTTGCCTCGATCTCGCTCATTCCGGCGGCCACCAGCAACGGAAATGTCATGAAGCCGGCGCCTCCCACAATGACATTGATCACGCCGGCCAGCACACCGCCGGCAAAGAGCAAAAGAAATGTCTGCAGTTCCACGAATTTGCCTTTTGCCCCTTCGGCCGCAGGACGCGGCACTGGCTCATTTTACGGCGCCGGCGGTGAGACCCTTGACGATGTAGCGCTCGAGAAACACCCCGATCAGCACCAATGGCGCTATGGCGGCGGTAGAGAGCGCCGCCATCGACCACCAGCTGATGCCCTGAGAGCCGGTCTGGCTGGC
>JAHFPK010000008.1 GCA_023266715.1 Hyphomicrobiales bacterium
AATTCCTGGCTGGTGGTTTTTCCGGTGTCATGCTGGTTGACCGCAACCAGGACAGGCTTTCGGCAACACAAAGGAATTTGGGCAAGGGCGCAGAAGTTTTTGCCGGCGATCTGCGTGAGATCAATACAATCACGGGCTCCGTCGCCAAGGCAATGAAAAGTTTTGGCCGACTTGATGTTCTCGTGAATGCGGCGGGCAATACTGAGCGCTGCGGCATTGCAGATACCACTCCCGAGGCCTTTGACCGCCTGTTCGAGGTGAACGTGAAAGCGCCCCTGCTGATGATGCAGGAGGCGGCCAAGCACATGGTGCCTGCAAAGTCTGGCGTGATCATCAACATTGCCAGCATGCTGGCCTATGGCGGCCCGCCAAACCTTGGCACCTATGCGGCTTCAAAGGCCGCTCTCATGACGCTGTCGCGCAATGCAGCCAATGCCTTCAAGCGTGACGGAGTGCGGGTGTTCTGCGTGAATTTGGGCTGGACTCTGACAGATGGCGAGCATGAGCTGCAAACCGGATTTCACAAGCTGCCGCAGGACTGGGCGGAAACAATGGGCGCGCGCATGCCGTTTGGAAGGCTGATTACAGCCGACGATGTGGCAGGGCTTTGCGCTTTTCTGGTTTCACCACCAGCGCAGATGATGACGGGTGCGGTGATTGACTATGAGCAAATGCCAGTGGGCACCTATGACAGCCACCCGGCACTTAGCCCGTAACGCCTGCTTCCTTCAAGCTCCATTCGCGGAAGGCCTTCACCATGGGTGCTTCTGCGGTCTCGATGGGCGAGATGACGTGATAGGCAAATTGGGTTGGGGCACGCAGCGACAGTTCAAAGGGTTTGACCAGGCGGCCCTTTGCCAAATCATCTGCCACGAGATTTGAATCACCCAGCGCCACACCCTGGCCGTCGATCGCTGCCTGAACCGCGAGCGATGTCTGGCTGAAATGGAGGCCGCGCGTATCGTCAAATTCTCTGATGCCCGCAGCCAGCATCCACATGCGCCAGTTGGGCCAAGGCAAGCCCTGGGCTTCCCAATCCAGGTGAATTAGCTGGTGGTGCAGGAGGTCGCGCGGCGTGTTGAGCGGCTTGCTCTTGGTAATGAGCCTTGGGCTGCATACGGGAAAAACTTTTTCATGAAACAGGAGATCAGCGCGAAGACCTGGATACTTCCCATCCCCAAAGCGGATTGCGATATCAACATCGTCGCGGTCAAAGTCAAGTACGGTGGTTGAGACATTCACGCGGACATCGGCGCCGGGCACGGTGGCGAGGAACCGGTCTAAGCGCGGTACCAGCCACTTGGCCGCAATGGATGGCGATGCCGTGACTTTCAGATGCTTCTGGTTTTCAAGTTTTCGGATGCGCTGCAGGGCACGGGTGAGAGACTCCAGGGATTCAACGGCGGCGGCGCGCAGAATTTCGCCTTCCCGGGTCAGGCGCATGCTGCGGCTGGTGCGGGCAAATAGTGAAATGCCGAGCTGCTCCTCCAATTCCTTGATCTGATGGCTGATGGCGGCAGGGGTGACGCCCATGTCGGAGGCCGCACGGGTGAAGCTCAAATGCCGCGCGGCGGCATCAAAGGCGCGGAGGGAGCGGAGGCCTGGGAAGAGATCGAGCATGGCACATCTTCAAATATAATTTGTTGATGTAATGAAAACTAGTCGTTTGCACAAGTAAATACAATGATATAAGTTTGAATCATCAACAATAATTAACAAAAGTTAAACATTATGACACATGCTTCCTGCCAGACTGCGCAACCTGAATATCGCATTTCCACTCAGGGTTTCTGGGCCAAACTGCGCCTGGCTTTTGCGGGCTCAGATACGGCATCTGCAGTTATCGCGGAAAACAACAGAATTCGCGCAAGTGGCCGTCACTGGCTGATGTAAGAATTCATCGACCTTTCCACACAGGCTTGCGTTTTTCGGCGAAAGCTTTCGCACCCTCAAGCTGATCTTCACTGGAATAGAGCTTGTCCACGGTTGGCAATTTTCGCTTGGTGACCAAATCGAAGGCCCGCTGCACGGGCAGATGCATGGTCTCGCGCAGGGTTTCCTTGATAGCGGCAAAGACCAGTGGCGGACCATCGGCCAGCATGGCGGCGATGGCACGGGCGCGTGGCATCAAGTCTGCGGCGGGAACAATTTCATTGATGATGCCCCAATGTTTTGCTTCGGCGGCACTGAAGCGCCTTCCGGTGAAAAGCATTTCGGTTGCCACATGATAGGGAATGCGGCGCGGAAGCTTTATTGTTGCGGCATCGGCCAAGGTACCTGAATTGATTTCTGGCAGGGCGAAGGTCGCATGCTCGGCGGCGATGATGATGTCGGCCGAAATCATGATTTCAAAACCACCGCCAAAGGCCAAGCCATTCACCGCAGCAATGACAGGCTTGTTGAGGCGCGGCAGTTCCTGCAACCCGCCAAAGCCGCCAACGCCGTAGTTGGCATCGGGAGCTTCGCCTTCGGCCGCGGCCTTGAGATCCCAGCCGGGACAGAAGAATTTATCGCCAGCGGCTGTGAGAATGGCCACGCGCAATTCCGGATCGTCCCTGAACTTCATGAAGACATCGCCCATGATGCGGCTGGTTGCGGCATCGATGGCATTTGCCTTGGGGCGATTGATGGTGACTTCGAGGATGGCGCCATGGCGTTCGGTTGTGATGGGTGAGGTCATGTCAGTCTCTCCGCATACGAATCAAGGCATCCACTGCCACGGCGCCCTTGGGAAGCACGAGCAGGGGGTTTACATCAAGTTCCTCGATATGGGCACTGTGAGCTTTGGCGAAGCTGGCGACGGCCAAAACTGCATCGATGACTGCCTTCTGATCGCCAGATTTACCACGGAAGCCGTCAACGAGTTTCCATACCTTGAGGGATTTGAGAGCGCGGGTGATTTCTTCCCGTGAAGTTGGCAACAATAATGTCGCGCTGTCCTTCAGGAGCTCGGTGAGAACACCGCCCGCGCCAATGACGAGGGCAGGTCCGAATTGTGGATCATTTTTGAGGCCGATGATCAGCTCGGCGACAGCGCCCGTGACCATGCGTTCAACCAGCACATCTGGTGCGAGCTTTTCCATTTTGCGGGCAGTGGCTTCCGCTTCTTCGATTGTCTTGATGTTCAGTGCGACACCACCCGCTTCAGTCTTATGGGCAATTGCAGCAGACGAGGTTTTGATGGTGACGGGGAAACCAAGTTGCTTGGCAACTTCTGCAGCTTCGCTCGCTTTACAGACCCGACCTTCCGGCACGGGGAGGCCAAATGTTTTCAGAAGGGTCTTGGCGTCATGTTCGCTGAGCGTGTACGCGTTTGCGCTCGTTGAATGGGGTGTATTCAGAACGGGTAGGGTTTCGGTGCGCGCCCAATTTTTGCCAATGAATGCTGCGGCCTCAAAAGCCGCGAGCGTGTCATCAAGGCCCATCATGGGGGCAACGCCCTTGGAGGCCAGATCGGCGGCGACCTCGGGGAGCATGCATTCGGGAAGTGAGGCGGTGACAACGGCGCGCGCGCCAGCAATTTTTGCCGCATTGGCATAGGCCTTTGCCGCAACGATCCAAGCGGCGGGATTGTTTCCCGGCTTGGTTGGCGCATCCAGGATCAGCACGCCTGCATCAAAGCCGCCACGCAGCACGGCTGAATAGGTTGCCGTCAAATTGTCGAACTGGTCCCAGATGAAGGTGTGATAGTCCAGTGGATTGTCGATTGAGACATATTCATTGAGGGTGGCTGCCACCTCTGCCTTTGTTTTCGGATCAAACGGCGGGAAGCTCACTTTCCGCTCCAGCGCCATGTCGGCAATGAGGGCCGCTTCACCCCCCGAACAGCTCATGGAAACGAGCCGGCTGTCCTTGAGCGGGCCGCCGTGGTGGAGAAACTTCAAAGTCTCCACAAAGGCGGTCACCGACTTTATGCGGGCGATGCCGTAACGCTCGAACAACGCGTCATAGAGGGTGTCGGAGCCGGCGAGCGATGACGTGTGGCTCATGGCCACTTTCGCTCCTTGCTCCGAGCGGCCGGTTTTCAGGGCGATCACCGGCTTTTTGAGCCTGCGGGCGATTTCGGCGGCACGGGCAAAGGCTGCCACATCAGTCAGGCCTTCGATATGGAGGCCAATGGCCGTGATGTGCTCATCGTGGGCGAGCGCCTCCAGCATTTGGGCCATGTCAATGTCGGCCTGGTTGCCGATGGCAAAGATGCAGGCGAGCGGCAAGGCGCGGCGGGTGAAGGTGAAGTTGCAGGCGATGTTGCCGGACTGGGTAATAATGGCAACGCCCTTGTCGATGATTTCCATGCCATGTTCGTCGGGCCAGGGGGCGACGCGGGCGAGGCAATTTACGAATCCGTAGCAATTGGGGCCCATGAGCGGCATGCCATCTGCCGCTTCGAGCAGCTCCATCTGGAGATGGGCATCGCCTGTTTCGGCGAAACCCGAAGCGTAGATCACCGCCCCGCCGCAGCCCTTTTTCCGCAGTTCACGGACGATTTCGATTGTGGGTTCGCGCTTGATGGCCACGAAGGCGGCATCGGGCGCGCCGTCGATATCGGCAACCGACTTGACACAGGCAATGCCGCCGAGATTTTCGCGCTTGGGGTGGACGGCCCAGATTTTTCCGGTAAAGCCCAGTTCCCGCGTGCGGCGGATGGCGACTTCGCATTCTCCGCCGCCAATGAAGACGATGGATTTGGGATGGAGGAGGGAAGTGAGGTTACGCGACAAGATCAGCCACCCAGAGGCCGCAGCAAGGCACGCGAGATGATGTGGCGCTGGATTTCCGAGGTGCCTTCCCAGATGCGTTCAACCCTGGCATCGCGCCAGATGCGCTCCAAGGGCAGATCGGACATCAGACCCATGCCGCCGTGAATCTGGATGGCTTCATCGGCGATGAAGGCCAGAACTTCGGTGGCTTTCAGTTTGGCCATGGCCATGTCCATGTCAGTGACGGTTTTCTGGTCAAATTTCCATGCTGCCTCAAGGGTGAGTAGTTCGGCGGCTTTTAGCTCTACAGCCATGTCCGCGAGCTTAAATGAAACGCCCTGGAACTTGCCGATCTGCTGGCCGAACTGGTGGCGGTCCACGGCATATTGTTTCGCATGTTCCATGGCACGTTCGGCGCGGCCAATACAGGTTGCGGCGACCTGCAGGCGGGTGGCGCCGAGCCATTCATTGGCGACCTCGAAGCCCTTGTGCAGTTCGCCGAGAATTTGCGACTTGTGCAAGCGGCAGTCAGTAAATTCAAGAATGCAGTTGTTGTAGCCGCGATGGGAGACGTTTTTGTAGCCGTCGCGTACGGTGAAGCCCTTGGTGCCCTTGTCCACAAGGAAGGCGGTGATAAGTTTTTTCTTGCCGCGTGGCGTATCTTCTTCACCCGTGGCGGCAAAAAGAATGCAGAAGGTGGCTTCATCAGCGTGGCTGATGAAATGCTTGGTGCCGTTAATGATGAAATCATCGCCATCCTGTCGGGCTGCGCATTTCATGCCGCGCACGTCAGAACCCACGCCGGGTTCGGTCATGGCGAGGCAATCCACCATTTTTCCGACAACGGCGGGGAAGAGATATTTCTCGCGCTGTTCGCCAACACAGGCCATGAGGATGTTGGAAGGTCTTGCCACGCAATTCCAATGCAGCGCGTAATTGGCACGGCCCAGTTCCTTTTCGTAGAGAACCCAGGTCAGCGTATCAAGGCCAGCACCGCCTGCTTCCGCGGGCATATTGGCGGCATAGAGGCCGGCGGCAATGGCCTTAGCTTTTATTTCTTCGCGCAGGGCAGGTCGCAAGACTCCTGTATTTTCAATCTCGACTTCGTGGGGATAGAGTTCATTGACGACGAATTCTCGCGTCGTCTTGATGATCATGTCCTGTTCTTCGGAGAGCTTGAAATCCATGTGGGCCTACCTGATGTGCATGGTTTCGAGGTGGCCATCGACGGCGATATCCTGGCCGTTGACCATCTTGGCGGCGGGGCTTGAAAGGAAGAGGCACATGTCGGCGATCTCTTCCGGCTCGACGAAACGGGGGATGGATTGTGCCCAGGTCATTTCCTTGGCAACGACATCGAAAGCAACACCGCGAATTTTAGCTTCGCCCTGGATGACGCGATTGATGCGATCACCACGCACGGCACCGGGGCAGATGGCATTGCAGCGCACGTTGTGGGGTCCGAGTTCGATAGCCAGCGACTTCGTGAGGCCGATCACCGCCCATTTTGCGGCGGCATAGGGTGTGCGGTTACCGAAGCCATATTGGCCCGCGGTGGACGAAAGATTGATGATGTTGCCGGAGCCTTGGGCCTTCATCACTGGAGCAGCACGCCTTGCGCAGAGAAAGTGCGAGTCCAAACAAATTGCTAGGCACTCTTTCCAGTCAGCATATTCCACATCATCGATGGGTGCCGTTGGTCCCTTGATCCCGGCATTGTTCACCAATACGTCCAAACCGCCCAGATCTTCCAGCACCTCGTCGAACCAGGCGTCCACCTCGGCCTCATTTGCCACGTTTACGTGGGTTGCGGCGATGTCAGGAAATTCTTCGCGGAAGGCGGCAAGTGCCTGCTCGTTGACGTCGCAGATATGGACCTTGGCGCCATCGTCATAAAAGGCCTTGGCAATGGCGCGGCCAATCCCTGCGGCGGCTGCGGTGATCATGACGCGCTGTTTCATGCCTACTTCCTCTTGACCTGCATGACACTGCCCATCTCCCTTGGCTTCTTCAGCTTCTTGTGGGCTTTGCCGATTTTGGAGAGAGCTTCATACAGGTCGCTGCGCATGGGAACAACTTTTCCGGCCTTCTGGTTCACATGCAACTGCATTATTTCATTAGTGGCGACCAGTTCCTTGGTCTTGCCGTGATACATGCGGTGGAAGAGGTGCATGCGCTTTTCATCGCAGCCCAGCACATGGGTTTCAATCCAGAAGACTTCGCCGAGTTTCATTTCCCTGTAGTAATTGACGTGAGTTTCGGCAGTGAAGAAGGTGTTTCCGGTGGCCCTGTAGGCTTCATCGTCGCCGATGTAGCGGAAGAATGCATCGAGTCCGTCGCCGAAGGCTGTGAGGTAGGCGGCGTCGGTCATGTGGCCGTTGTAGTCGAGCCAGGCGGAAAGCACTTCGCCTTTGTGGAGCTTTACCGGGCCATCAAGCTTGTCGGATTTTTTCCAGCGTTTGGCCTTGGTTCCCTGTTTTGCCTCATCGCGCGCCAGCACAAGACCGGCCCCCACCTTGTGATGTTTGAACAGGCGCATCATATCGACCAGCACATCATTGCGCTTGGCTTCGATCTCAGCCACGGTTTGGCCTGCGGCTTGGGCTTCGCAACCGTCAATCAATCGGTTTTGCAGCGTGTCGTTCCATTTCGGGAATGGCAAATCTGTCCAGGGCAGTTCCAAAGTGGGGTCAAACTGCGAAATGAAATGGCGCATGCCGCCGGGGCCGCCTGCCACGTGGTAGGTCAGAAAGGAACCCATAAAGGCCCAGCGCATGCCGGCGGAGTAGACGATGGAGTCGTCGATATCGCCGGTGGTGCCGATGTCCTTGTTGAGGATATGCAGCGCCTCCCGCCAGAGTGCCTCCTGCAGCCGGTCGCAGATATAGCCTTCGATTTCTTTCTTGAGGCGCAGGACATGCATGCCGATGGATTCGAAATATTGACCGGCGTGCTCCATGGCGTCGTTCGAAGTTTTTTCGCCGGGAACGGTTTCGACGAGTGGCAGGAGATAGACCGGATTGAAGGGATGGCCAATGATCACGCGCTCGGGATGCTTGCATTCCGATTGCAGTTTGGTGGGCAGGAAGCCGGACGAGGACGAGGAAATGATCACGTCGGGCCGAGCAAAGGAATCGATGTCGCGGAAGAGCTTGATCTTGAGATCTTCGCGCTCGGGAGCCGCCTCATGGATGAAATCAGCCTTGGACGCCATCTCCTTGAGATCAGTGGTAAAACTGAGCTTGCCTTTCCTGCCAGTTGCGCCAAGCAATTTGGACATGGAGGGCCAGGCCACATCAATGGCGGCGCGGAGTTTGACTTCAGCAGAGGCTTGCACGTCATATGCAATGACATCAAAGCCGCGGATAAGCAGGCGCGCGGCCCAGCCAGCACCGATGAGGCCGGTTCCGGCGATTCCAACGGTCTTGATTTTGGTCATGAAAGCATTCTCCAACTTTCGTCACTCCGGCGGAAGCCGGAGTCTTGCTGCAATGGGATTCCGACTTTCGCCGGAATGACGGGGTTAGGTTTTCCTTGGTTTCAGTTTTAGAATTGCACGGGCTTCATCGGGGGTAGCAACATTCGTTCCAAGGAGTTCTATGATCTTGACGGCCTTTTCAACGAGCTTGCCATTGGTGGCGTGGACGCCCTTTTCAAGCCAGAGATTATCCTCAAGGCCTACGCGCACGTGGCCGCCGAGAAGAACGGCCTGGGCCACGGCTGGAAACTCATTGCGGCCAATGCCGAAGGCAGCCCAGACAGCGCCTTCTGGCAGCTGTGCTTTCTGGTAAGCCATGGTTTCAGAATCATAGGGCGCACCCCAAGGAATGCCGAGACAGAGCTGGAAGAGTGGTGGGCTATCAATCAGACCCTCGGTGCAGAGCTGCTTGGCAAACCACAGGTTTCCGGAATCGAAAATTTCCATTTCGGGCTTCACGCCATATGATTTGATCAGGCGGGCCTGTTCGCGCAATTGCGCGGGCGTCTGCACGACCATGGTGTTGCCATCACCAAAGTTCAGCGAGCCGCAATCCAGCGTGCATAGTTCGGGGCGGAGTTCGGCAATGTGCAGCAGGCGTTCAACCGGGCCCACAAGATCGGTGCCGGAACCCCATTTCATCGGCGTTTCGCCTGCGCCCACTTCAAGGTCACCACCCATTCCGGCCGTCAAATTGATGATCACTTCCTTGTTCTTGGTGCGAATGCGCTCCATGACTTCCTTGTAGAGATGAACTCCGCGCGAACCTTTTCCAGTTTTGGAATCACGCACGTGACAGTGGACCACGGCGGCACCAGCCTGGGCCGCTTCCAGGGCTGAATTGGCAATTTGCTCAGGGGTGACTGGAATGTCGGGATGTTTGCCAACCGTGTCGCCGGCGCCGGTGACGGCACAGGTAATGATGATCTTGGGGTTCATGGGGGTCCTCCGTTTGAGGCGACGTTAGCTCTAACCAATTTCTGAGTTTGACTTTTTTCGCCATTGATTTAGCATTTTACGCCATGACAACTGTTGACGTCGTCTTTCACTTGATTCCGCGCTTTTCGATGATTGCGCTCTACGGCGCACTGGAGCCGTTGCGGGTAGCAAACCGATTCGCGGGGCCGGTATTTTCCTGGCGGTTTGTTTCAGCCAATGGCGAACCGGTTTTTGCATCCAATGACATCCCGGTATCGGTGTCGGGCAGCCTGGCAGAGGTGGATCGCCCTACCATGGTCATGGTATGCGCAAGCTATGAGCCCGAGAAGGGCATTACCAAGCCTGCGCTGTCGGCGATGCGCCGACTGGCTTCCCAAAAGGTGTTGCTTGCGGCCATCGATACGGGACCGTTTGTTCTTGCAAGTGCCGGTGTGCTCGATGGCTATCGTGCCACTTGCCATTGGGAAAGCCTGCCTGGTTTCCGAGAAAGTTTTCCACGGGTGCAGGTCAGGCAATCACTTTTCGAAGTTGATCGGGACCGCATGACCAGTGCAGGCGGATCTTCGGTTATTGACATGATGCTGGACTGGATCAGGCAGCAATTGGGTGCAGCGATTTCGGTTACGGTGGCCGATCAACTGGTTCATTCGCGCTTTGCCGAACAATCAGGCGAGGCTCGCATCCCGGCAGCGGTGCGTTATGGAACCGCGGATGCCCGCATTCTCTCCTGCATTGCCCTTATGGAAGAGCAGCTTGAGGAACCCTGTGGTGTTAAAGACTTGGCAACGCGGGCAGGGGTCTCGGTGCGGCAACTGGAAAGACTGTTTTCCGCAACTTTGAAACAGCGCCCTATGGGATTTTATCTCAACCTTCGCCTGGAAAGGGCGGAACGGCTGATCACCTACTCGATGATGGGGGTTCGTGAAGTGGCGGTTGCCACTGGCTTTTCTTCTTTGTCACAATTTTCGCGTAGCTTTAAGAAGCAATACGGACGTTCACCTTCAAAATTGCGTAAAAAGTGAACGGTTATCGGGCGGGGTTGCGTTTTTGGCAAAAATCGCCGATTTTTAGATTTGGCAAACTGGGACAGCGAGATGAAGTCACTCTTGGCGACAATGTTTGTTGGGACCGCGATTGCGGCACCGACCGCGATACCACCCGTGGCGCCGCCCACGCCTGACAATTGGTGCCAGGTGGGACACACGGTCATGATTCCTGATGGGCGTGAGGGTCCAGTCACGTCCTTGGATGGAGACCTCTGCCAAGTTCTGGTCTATGGTGAAACCTATGCTTCGCAATGGGTTTATTATCTGATCGAACCCGTTTATCCACAGAAATCAAACAATCGCGCCTTTGGACATTGAACACTTGTGCCTTGGCGATAATTTGTGGCAGAGGGTGCGTCCCGAGGATTGGAGACCCCAGATGCGAAAGCTTGTTCTCGCCACTATTGCCATGTCAGCGCTTTGCTTTTCATCCCTTGTAGCTGAGGCCGAAACCAAAACGTTCGATAGTCCGAAGATTGGCGACATCCGCCTGGATTGGTGTGTGAACTGGGGGATGGGTTGCGGGGAACCGGCGGCGACCGCCTGGTGCAAAACCAGTGGTTATGATCATGCCGTTGATGCCAAACAGGCCCCTGATATTGGAGCCTCATCGCCGACGAAATTGATTGCCACGGGCGAGGTCTGTGACCAGAGTTATTGTGATGGCTTTGCATCCATTACCTGTGCTACCGCAGAGCTGCCGGCTCCGCTGCCAACCACGCCAGAACCATCCGAGGCAGATGCCTCCACACCGTTGCCGCAAGTTGCGGAAACCTCGAACGAAACGTTCAAAAATCCAATGCACGAGGGCGTTCGCCTGAATTGGTGTTTCAGCGGGACGAGTGGTTGCGGGAAAAAAGCTGCCGAGGCCTGGTGTGCTCAACAGGGGTTCAGCACGGCGAAGGATTTCAAGTATGTCAGTGGCGTAAAGCCTACTATCGAAATTGGCACCGGCAAGACAACAAAAAAAGCAGGCAAAGGCTTCAGCCGTGTTACCTGCGTGAAGTGAATCAGCTTCCGGCCTGCCACTGCTTGATCATATCAAGCGGGTGGATCGGGGAACACAGATGTTCGCTTTACCGTTCCATAGGCGAAGCTCGTTTCGATTGCCGCGATTCCGGGAATGGTGTGAATGCGCTCACGGATGAAATTCTCATAGGATTTGAGATCGGGCACCAGCACGCGCAGCATGTAGTCGAAATCACCTGCCAGGAGATGGCACTCAAGGATCTCGCCAATGGCACGGATCGAGCGTTCGAAACGTCCTACCTTCTCTTCCGAATGGCGCTCCAGCCTTATGCGCACGAACACCGTGACGGGGAGGCCATAGCGCTCCTCATCGACCACTGCCGCATAACCTTTGAGCACACCTTGCTCTTCAAGAATGCGAACCCGGCGCAGGCAGGGTGAGGCTGAAAGGTTCACCGCGCTTGCCAGTTCCTGAATTGTCATGCGGCCGTTGGCCTGAAGGGCGCGGATGATCTTGTAATCTATACTGTCCAGCATTCACCTGTTTTTGGCAGATTCTTCCAAAAATCGCAAATAAAATGGCTATAATAGCGGAACATGCCAGTTCAATTCTGTCACAATGAGGCCATCCACGCGAAGAGGAACACCGCCATGCCCAGCATCGTTAATGCCCGCCAGCTCAGCCCATTACGGAACACGACAGCAGCAATTTCGATTGAAGACCTGGTCGATGAGCAGCTTCGTCATTTTGCCATTGATCCCGCTTCTGCCTATGGTCAATCGCTCGCGCGACTGACTCACAGCCTATATCAGGCCAACGCCGCAGCTCATGAGCTCGTTGCCCTGACTGGGGCCGTACTTTCAGGGTTGGACCGTAAGGATCGAATCGCATGGTTCAATGCCAAGCGTTTTGCCTGTTTCCAACTCGCCAAGGTGCTTGACAATCTGCAGTCGCCGATGCGGCGCACTTACCAGTCGCTCGCGGGGCGCAATGGCCCCGGTGCCGCGCGCGGGCCCTATCCGATTTTCGATAATGTGACCGCGATCTTCTCGGCCACGCCCGTCATTACCCGGACCGCCACCTATCTCTACGCCTGCGTCGAATGGGTCGAGGATGCCTTCAAGGGCAAGGAGCTGTTGCACGAAATCTATTCTCGCCTGTTGAACCCTACGTCAGTGAGCCTCGCCAATCACATCGTCGATGTCGAGGCGGGGCCGCTGGCACATCAGTATTTTGCCTGGAACTTCAACTCCGGCATGGCAGCCGTCGATTCCACCTTGGCCCATCTTCTTGGTTATCAGGATATCGTACTCGCCAACCGCAACATCTATGGCGGGTGCTATCAACTGCTTCATGACTGGTATGGCAAGAGCAGCAATCTCGACATCGCCGTCAACTGGTTTGACGGCTACACGGCCGGAGAATTTGCCAAGGCGTTCGAGGCGGTGAAGTTGAAGTATGCTGACCGCATTGCAGGGGGACGGCACGTCTATGCTTATCTCGAAAGCCCGTGCAATCCCCATGGCCATGTCCTTGATGTCGCTTCGATCTGCCGCGCCGCCCATGAAGCGGGCCTCACTGTCGTCTGTGATTCAACCGTCGGCACGCCATTCCTCCATCCGGTCCTGCGCCGCGAGGATCCCGCCGAACGGCCTGACTTCGTGATACATTCCTATACGAAGGACCTCGCAGGCTATGGTGCTACAACGGCGGGGGTGGTCATTGCCCGCAATGAGCTTATGTTCCTGCCCAAGGGCGGTAAAGCCGAGATAACTGGCCCGGACGGCAAGACCCGTACCATTAGCTGGGACGAAACTCTGTTCTGGAATGTCTATTATATCAAGGGCGCCTTCCTCGATGCCGACAAGGCTTACGAAGTGATCAACGGCATGCGAACGCTTGAGCTTCGCATGCTGGCAAAGTGCATCACCACCACGGTGTTTGCCAGAGCCCTTGCTGCCCACCCCGGGATTAACGTGAATTGCTCAGCGGTGCCGGGCCATCCTAACGCATCTCTTCGTGAGGCGAACATGTTCCTCGGCCTTCCCGCACCACTGTTCACCATCGACTTTGAAGGGAAGTCGGGCAAAAAACCATTGCCACGCGAAGCCTTCAAGGCCTTCTTCGATTTGCTTGAACCGGTGTTTGGCTTGCAGGTGAGCCTCGGCCAGACCAACAGCGTTGTCCTGTGCCCAGCCCTTACCAGTCATTCCGAAATGTCTGATGCAGCACTTGCCGATGCGGGCATCACACGCACGACCATCCGCATCGCTGTCGGCAACGAAGACCCGCGCAGCCTGCTGGCGCATATTATCCGTGCATCTGAACTTGCCTTTGATCCGGTGTCGCCGGGGTTCTCGAAGGGTTTCATGGCGGCGGACGCGATAGACCAGCTCTTTGAGGAAACCTACGTCGAAACCCACAGGCGTTATGCACAGAGCCGCCCGAAAATGGCGGAACTGCTGGATTAAGATGCAAACACAGCGATGAATCCGCTGGCAAAAGCCTTCAAGTGTATTACCTGTATCAAGTGAGACTAGATACTCGATTGCCACTGCTTAATCACATCAAGCGGGTGGATGAGCATGATGATATTGAGTGTGAGGTTGTCGTGGATAATTGCGCCAACTACCACTTCCATGGCTAATGCCAATGTTATGGTTGCCCACAGGGGCAGGCGTGACGCGGCATAGAAGCCAATAACCATTGCTGCAACATCGCTCACAGAATTGATGACGCTATCGCCGTAGTAATCCAGCGAGATCGTGGCTTCGCGGTAACGATTGATGATGAAATCCGTATTCTCGAAAACCTCCCAACCTCCCTCGATTGTTGTGGCCAGACAAAGTCGCAGGGCCAATGGCCATTTTTTGCCTACGAGCCAAAACAATCCATAAAAGAGGAAGCCATGGATGATGTGGGAGAAGCTGTACCAATCGCTGAGGTGTTGGGAGTTCTCTGAACTCATCACTACGCCGTGCCAGAGTTTTATGTAGCCACATTTGCAGATGGGCTCCCGCCCCATGCTTAGGAGAATGAGGGCCACGGCTAATATAATTGCGGCGGTTACGAGATAACCCCACGACTGCACCCTAGATGGTTTTTGTGAATCGGATTCCATGCCCCTACGATGGCATGGATCGTCCTTCGCGCCTACTTGTGCCGTTACGCGTCAACTCCCGGAATTTCTAGCAACGTGCAACCGGCTATGCGCCAGGTGCCGTCAGGCTGCTTTTCCATGGTATAGAGGGCGACGTAGGTTTTGCCATCGGGGCCAACAACGGTCATTTTTTGTGAGGGCCTGCCCATGGGATCAATCAAGGCTTCGGTGAAGGTGAAAGATTGGGGCCGATAGACGGGGCGGTAGCCCTGCTTCACCATGCTCATGAAAATTTCAGGCGAGGTGAAAATTTTGCGCACTACGGGTGCTGCAAAATCATAGGCTGCCAGCCCATCATCGGCTCTAAACGCTGTGATTTGCGCTGTAATAATGCGTTGAAATTCGGCCTTGTCAGTCGCACTTATGGGATCAGCAAGGGCCGCGAAGGACATCAGCCCCCACAAGACAATGGCAAGGAACGAACGAAACATCATGCGCCTTCCAGAATTCAGTATCTTGACACATATACGAGAGCATGTCCTCAGTGGTTTCACTTGGGAATTGACATAGGAGCAAGGCTTGGCTGGAAACACCATACTTGATCAGGCTTTCTCATGGCTGGCGGAGGGGCGAAAGGTTGCCTTGGCCACGGTGATTGAAACCTGGGGTTCGGCGCCGCAGCCAGTTGGCAGCCAACTCGCCATTGATGGTGAAGGCAATTTTGCCGGCTCCGTATCGGGTGGCTGTGTTGAGGGTGCCGTGGTGACGGAGGCGCTTGAGGCCATTGCCACGGGGAAACCAAAAGTCTTGGCCTTTGGGGTGGCCGATGAAACGGCTTGGCAGGTGGGCCTGGCCTGCGGTGGCAAGATACGGGTATTTGTGGAGCCGGTGGGGCTGTGAAACGAGAGCTCCTGAATGCCTTGCTGGACGCAAAGAGGGCACGCAAGGCGGTTGCCATCATCACGCAGATTGTCGGCGGCGCGCAGCGCATGGTGAGCAAGGAGCAGAGCGCCAACGACCCGCTAGGCAATATTCTTGAAGAGGCTTTTCGCTTCGATGAGTCGGGTCTGCATGAGGATGAATTTGTCCACGTCTATAACCCGCCCCTGCGACTGGTGATTATCGGGGCCGTTCATATCGCGCAAAGCGTGATCCCCATGGCGGTGCAGGCGGGCTATGACGTGAGCGTGATCGACCCCAGGGGCGCATTTGCAACGGGCGCGCGCTTTCCTGATATTTCCTTGCATGTCCAGTGGCCGGACGAGATACTGCCTTTACTTGGACTTGATGCGCGAACCGCATTACTGGCGCTGACCCATGATCCCAAGATTGATGATCCTGCGCTCAATCTGGCACTGCATTCAGAATGCTTTTACATCGGCGCATTGGGATCGAAGAAAACCCAGGCCAGTCGATGCGCAAGACTAAAGGAGATGGGCCTTTCCGATGAAAAGATCACGCGCGTCCATGGTCCCATTGGTTTGGAGATTGGGGCCAAAGGGGCGACTGAAATCGCCATTTCCATCATGGCTGAAATGACCCGTACTTTGCGTTTGGGCAATTGAGATGAAATTTGGAGAGGTTCCAGTTGCAACGGCATTGGGCGCTGTTCTTGCCCATTCAGTGAGCCACGCCAATGGAGTGTTCAAAAAGGGCAGGGTGCTTTCTGCCGTAGATGTCGAGGCTCTTGTAGCGTCCGGAGTTTTGAAGATTTTTGTGGCGCGGCTTGGTGCGGATGACATTACCGAGAATGATGCCGCCCGGGCAATTTCCGGAAAAATTGCAGGTCCTGGCGTCATGGCCCAGGAGCCATTCACGGGGCGGGCAAATATTTATGCGCAGCAGCGCGGGTTGGTCGTTGTCGATAATTTCCATATCAATGCGGTCAACCGCGTACATGAGAGTATCACGCTGGCAACCCTTCGCAACTACAGTGTCGTTGATAAGGGACAGATGGTTGCGACGGTTAAGATTATCCCCTTTGCCGTGGCAAAGGAAAATCTCAACAGGGCCCTGTTGGAGATTGGCAATGCGCCGGTGATCCGAGTTCAGGCCTTGGCCGAAAAGCGCGTTGGGTTGGTGATCACCAAAGTGGTTGGCAGCAAACAGGCGCTCATTGAGAAATCGGAAACGGCCATACGTGGCCGGGTGAAGACTCTCGGCAGCGACCTGACACATGTCACCGTGTGTGATCATTCGATTCAAGCAGTGCAAAAATCCGTGAAGGAATTGCAGGCGCTGTCCTGTAATCCCATCTTGTTATTTGGTGCATCGGCAATTGTGGACCGGGAAGATGTTATTCCGGCGGGACTTTCGGCAGCCGGCGGGAAGGTCATTCACCTTGGCATGCCGGTAGACCCCGGTAATTTGATGATGTTGGGCGATTTGGACGGTGTGCCGGTGTTGGGTGTTCCGAGCTGTGCAAGATCACCCAAGGTGAATGGTTTTGATTGGGCACTGGAACGGGTTTTGGCTGACATCAGGCTTTCGGCAGGCGATATCATGGACATGGGGGCTGGTGGTTTGCTGGCTGAGATATCAAGCAGACCATCTCCACGTGACCGGAAACCACTTCCCCAGCATGCACCAAGGATTACAGCCATCGTTCTGGCTGCTGGCAAATCATTGCGCATGGGCAGCAACAAGCTGCTCGTTGAACTCAACGGCAGGCCCTTGTTACGCCATAGTGTGGAAGCGCTTAAAGCATCAAGTGTTAATGATGTTATCGTAGTGACGGGGAACGAGCCTGAACGTGTTCAAACTGCCCTTGAGCGGCTTGATGTGAAATTTGTTCACAACGCGAATTTCGTCGAAGGATTGTCAACGTCCTTAAAGCGCGGGCTTGCCGCGGCTCCGGCAGAGGCAGATGCCGCGCTGGTGTGCCTTGGCGATATGCCCTTGGTTGACGCCCAAACAATTAACCGGCTCGTGGCCGCATTCAATGTTGCCGAGCACCGCACGATTTGTGTTCCCACGTTTGAGGGCAAGCGTGGCAATCCGGTATTGTGGGGGCGACAGCATTTTATCGCGATTAACGAGATTGAAGGCGACCAAGGGGCCAGACTTCTATTGGATGCACTGTCGGACGAGGTAGTGGAAATTGCGGTCAAGACGCAGGCCGTGCTGATTGATGTGGATACGCCGCAAGGCTTGCAAGATATCAGATCAGCTTTGAACTCCTGAAGCTGGTGTGACCGTTGCGACCTACAATCACATGATCGTGTACGGTTATGCCAAGCTTCATTCCGGCATCAATGATCTTCCGTGTCATATCGATATCGGCAATCGATGGAGTGGGATCGCCCGAGGGATGGTTATGGGCCAGAATGATGGCAGAGGCGGAGAGCTCCAGCGCGCGTTTCATCACCTCGCGGGTATAGACCGGCGTGTGGTCCACGGTTCCAACCTGCTGCACTTCATCGGCAATTAGCTGGTTTTTCTTGTCCAGAAACAGGATGCGAAACTGCTCTTTGTCCTGGAAAGCCATGGAAGCGCGGCAATACTCCAAAATAGCATTCCACGACGAAAGCAGCGGGCGGTTGATAATCCCGCCCCTCATGAGGCGCAACGCCGCGGCGCCTATGAGTTTCAATTCTGTGGTGATGGCTTCGCCCACACCATCAACCTCCATGAGGCGTTCCGGCGCGGCGCTGATGACCTCGGCAAAGCTGCCGAATTTTGCAATCAAAGTCTTGGCCAGAGGTTTTGTATCGCCGCGCTTGATGGCCCTGAAAAGCACCATTTCCAGAAGCTCGTAATCGGGAAGCGATTCCGGGCCCGCTTCGCGAAAGCGCTCGCGCAGGCGTTCCCGGTGACCAAAAAAATGGGGTTTCGCCGGAGCGTCGCCAAAACCCCTGGACATGCATCACACCTTGTAGGGTGGACAATGGAGGCCGCGGGGCGAAAGCGTGAAAATTTCGCAACCCTTGGCCGTCACCCCGACCGTATGCTCGAACTGAGCAGAGAGCGATCGATCGCGGGTTACTGCCGTCCAGCCGTCGCTCAAAACCTTCACATGGGCCTTGCCCAGATTGATCATCGGTTCAATGGTGAAGAACATGCCTTCCTTGAGTTCAACGCCTTCGCCCATGCGGCCATAATGCAGCACATTGGGATGATCGTGGAACACGCGGCCAAGGCCGTGGCCGCAGAAATCACGCACCACCGAGCAGCGCTCGGCTTCCGCGAAGTTCTGGATCGCATAACCAATATCGCCGAGATGGGCCCCTGGCTTCACCATTGCTATGCCACGCATCAGGCATTCATAGGTGACTTCATTGAGGCGTTCCGCCTTGCGGCTGACTTCGCCAACAGGGTACATGCGGCTTGAGTCGCCAAACCAGCCGTCGACGATGAGGGTCACATCGATGTTGACAATATCGCCCTCGCGCATTGGCGTATCATTGGGAATACCATGGCAGACCACATGATTGATCGAAGTGCAGATTGACTTGGTGTAACCGCGATAATTCAAAGGCGCTGGAACTGCCTTGTTGTCGCGGGCAAATTCCACAATGAAGCGGTCCAGGGCGTCCGTCGTGGTGCCAGGTTTTACCAGGGGAATAATGAGATCTAGCGCTTCAGCCGTCAGCTTCCCCGCCTTACGCATGCCCTCAAAGTCTTCGGGCTTGTGCAATTTGATGCGGGTGGATCGGGAGGAAGTGGTTTCCTGGACGTCGTTCATTTAGGTTTCCATAACCGGAATGTTCCGATCAACAGTTATTTCGCTTGTGGAGACGTGACAAGTCAAGGCCAAAGCCTCCACGCCTGCGTTCATGGCTTTTCTGAATTCATTGAAATAGGTGCGATCCTTGTCATCGGCAAGGGCGAAACGCGACGGATTTTGGCATTGAATGAGATAAACCATCACGGCGCGCGAGCCTTGCTTTACCATATTTGATAGTTCCACGAGATGCTTGGTGCCACGCTCGGTCACGCAATCGGGAAATTCCGCAAGGCCGGGTTTTCTGAAGAAATGGACATTCTTGATCTCGACATAACAGGGCGGACGGGTTGGGTCTTCCAGGAGAATATCGATGCGGCTGTTCTCGCCATATCTGACTTCGTTTCTGAGGTTTGCATAGCCTGCGAGTTCGGTGATTTTCCCCGCCGCAATGGCTTCGGTCACGATGCGATTGGGTTGAGCCGTATTTATGCCCACGGCCCCAATACTCGGAATCTCAACGAGTTCCCAGGTATGAGGATATTTGCGGGTAAGACTGTCTGAGCGGGACAGCCAAACAATATTGCCGGGTTCAACGAGGCCCAGCATGGAGCCTGTATTGGGGCAGGCGGCGGTTATGGTTTCGCCTGTATCGAGCAATACATCCGCCAGAAATCTTTTGTAGCGCTTGATCAATTTGCCGCGAACAAGGTGGCTTTTAAATTGCATGGTTTTGACAGTGGACTGAAGCAGTGGCAGATGTCTAGGTGTTGATTGAGGTCATAATGGCACCCACTCCTACTGCTGCGGTCTTGCTGATTGGCGATGAAATTCTGTCCGGGCGGACCAAAGACAAGAACCTAGGGTTTATTGCGGATTATCTGGTGGGCCTTGGCATTGATCTCAAGGAAGCGCGCTGCGTTGCCGACGACGAGGGCGATATTGTCGCCGCCGTGAATGCCTTGCGGGCGCGCTACACCTATGTGTTTACCACCGGGGGCATTGGCCCCACCCACGATGATATTACGGCCGATGCGGTTGCCAAGGCCTTTCAGGTGCCCATTGGGCACCATCCGCGTGCGCTGGAAATTCTTTTGAACTATTTCAAGGAAATTGGCCGTGAGCCCAATGAGGCCCGCCTGCGCATGGCGCGGGTGCCGCAAGGGGCAACGCTGATTGAAAATGCGGTTTCCAAGGCTCCCGGTTTTCGCATGGAGAACGTGTTCGTTATGGCGGGGGTCCCCAAAATCATGCAGGCCATGATGGAGGCCATTGCGCCTGGCCTTGAACGGGGCGTGCCCATGCAATCACGAACCGTGACCCTGCTCGGAGGCGAAGGCGATGTGGCAAAACCCTTAGGCGAAATTCAGGATCGCTATACGGATGTATTTATCGGTTCATACCCCTTCGAGGGAGCCACCGGATTTTCCACCAATCTTGTTGTGAGATCGCGCGTACCGGCCTCGCTTGAACAAGCCGAAACCGAAGTAAAGGCGTTAGCCGAATCCATGACCCGCGAAGGCAAGGCGCGGGGCTGGTCCTAGTTTCACGCCGCCAGGGCACGAAGCACTTTTTCGGTCAGATCGTTGCGGGTGAAGGGCTTGTTGACGAGATCAAAGGTCTCGGGCAGATCCTGCATCTGGCGCACAGAACCCGGCGCATAGCCGGACATGAAGAGAACTTTCAGGTCGGGCCTATATTTCAGCGCTTTGACTGCAAGCTCCGGTCCGTTCATGCCACCCGCCATGATCACGTCAGAGAGCACGAGGGCAAGATCATCTCGGCTCTTGATGATTTCCAGGCCTTCATGGCCATTCGAGGCGACAACAACTTCAAAGCCCATCTCCTCGATCATTGCGGCTGCAATATCGCGCACTGCACTATTATCTTCGACAACGAGCACGATCTGTTTTTTGGCTGGAACTTCGATAGTTTGCTGGTCGTTGGCAATGTCCTCCGAAGAGATACCGAGTTCGCGTGCGAGTTGTGATTGAAGCTCTGCCGGGCGGGCAATTGAAGAAACATTGGCTTTTTGATTCACTGAAGGAAGATAGATTTTCACTGTCGTTCCGTGGCCAAGCTCCGAGTAAATCTTGATATGGCCGGCAGATTGTTTCACGAAGCCGTAAATCATCGATAGGCCTAAGCCTGAGCCGGCTTCTGGACCCTTGGTGGTGAAGAAGGGCTGGAAGACCTTCTCAAGGTTTTCCGGTGAAATGCCTGCGCCTGTATCGGTTACTGCTATTTCGACATAATCGCCAGCCGCAAGCTCTTCATGCTCGGCACAATAGGCCTGGTCCAGATGCTGATTGGACATCTCGATAATGAGCGCGCCGCCTTTTGGCTTCATGGCATCCCTGGCGTTGATCGCCAGATTCAATATCGCCGTTTCCAGCATGGTTTGATCGGCTTTTACAGGCCACAGATTTTCATTTGGAATGATCTTGAGTTCAACCGTGGCGCTAACCGCGTGTTTCAGCATGTCTGACATTTTGAAGAGGAGCTCATTGACCGAGAGATCCTTGTTTTGAAGAGTTTGCTGGCGCGAGAAAGCGAGCATGCGCTTGGTGAGGTCGGACCCCCTGTCAGCGGCTTCCAATGCGGCGCGAATACGCTTGGTGGCACGCTCGTCGTTTTTCACGAGCTGTTCCACAAGCTGGAGATTGCCCATCACTACCATAAGGAGGTTATTGAAGTCATGGGCAACACCGCCGGTTAACTGGCCGACAGCTTCCATCTTCTGGGCCTGCAGATATTTGCGCTCCAGCGCCTTGCGTTCGGTCACGCACTGGCAGGAACCAAAGAGAGTTTCGACCTGGCCGGCGGAATTGCGTTCCGGTTCGATGGTGCACTGGAAAAATTCAATGTCGCCGGACTTGAGCCGCACGGAAATTTCTAAATCTGCAATATGCTGTCCGAGCTTGGCGAGTTCGAGGCCTTCGGCGAATTTTTCCTTGTCACCTGCCTCGATCATGTTCATAAAAGTTGCGAGATTGGGATGCACGATTGCATCTTCCATCCCGATGAGGCTTGCCATTTCGGTTGAAAGGCGAGACACGTTGGTTTCAATGCGCAGTGAAAAACTGCCGAGCCTTGCGACTTCTTGCGTGCGTTTCAGGTTGCGCTCGGAGTTGCGCATGCGCTCCAGAGTTGCCATCTGATCGTGAACATTGCGGCACAGGCCCACGCATTTCAGGGCCCTGCCGTTGGCTGGATCGCGCACGACACAGGCTACTGATTCAATCCAGCAATATTCATTGTTCTTCATGCGCACGCGGTATCGGGTCTGGAACAGCTCCGTGCCGTAGGTTGCGGATTCAATTTTCTTTTCAAGCGTTTTGTCAAGGTCTTCCGGATGCACAAGATCATTGAAGTTGCTAAAGGTCATGTCAAAACTTTTTGGATCGAAGCCCAGAACTTCGTACAATTCCGGCGATGAATAAGTTTCACCCGAAATAAAGTCATGATCCCAAACGGCGTAACCGCCGGAGCGCAAGGCCAGATTGAGCCGCTGTTCATTTTGGATGGCAAGGCCAGCCTGTTCTTCGCTGGCGTGCTGGCCAATCAGAATCATGTAGTTCCGGGTGCCATCACTCCATTGCTGCTGCTTAAACAAGGAGGAGCGCTGAACCGCCAGTGGCGGAGCGTATCTAACTTCGACGTTTGGGGCCGCTTCCCCGATGCTGCCGCTGATGTAACGGGCGGATAGGGTGCCGTTGCCATATTTTACCAATTGGCGGCCCACGATATCGTTTCGGGCACAATTCCATTTGCGAATGGCGGCGGTGGTCAGTTCTGTGACGGTGGCCTCGGGAAGCAAAACCGCCAGCGCTTCAATATTGGCGAGTTCGAAGGCATTCATTAACTGCGACACGAGATTGGCAGAACTGCTCATTAACGAGGCTCCAGGACCCATTTTGGCCAATCCTGCCCAGAAAGTGTGAAGCAAGGGTTGACAAGAATGTCATGCATTGCGCCAAATTGACCAAGCAGGCATAAGGATTGACCGATTTTCTAGAGATTTGGGTGGAAAATGGATGAAAAATGGCAAAAAAGCTTTCCCGTTTCGTGGGATCAGTTCCACCGGGATGCGCGCGCCTTGGCCTGGCGCCTGTCAGCGGCGGGGCCTTTTGAGGCCGTGGTGGCGATCACGCGGGGCGGCCTAGTGCCGGCCGCCGTTGTTGCCCGCGAGCTTGGCATACGGGTTATCGAAACGATCTGTGTGGCTTCCTATGATTATGACAAGCAGGGCGCCATCAGCATTCTGAAGACGGTGAGCGAGAAGATCGTGGGGACAGACAAAGGTGCTGGCGTTTTGATCATTGATGACCTTGTGGATACGGGCGCTACGGCGCGGGTGGTGCGCGAGATTCTGCCCAAAGCGCATTTTGCAACGGTCTATGCCAAGCCCCTGGGGCGGCCTCTGGTTGACAGTTTTGTAACCGAGGTGAGCCAGGATACCTGGATCTATCTTCCCTGGGATATGGGCTTGCAATTCACGCCGCCTTTGCAGGACGGCGCGAAAGCTTGAAAGTTTGGTTTAGCGGGCGTGGCGTAATGGTAGCCGCAACGGACTTAAAATCCGTTGGAAGAAATTCCGTGCCGGTTCGAGTCCGGCCGCCCGCACCAATTAATAGGACGGCGAAGGTCCGACGCACCAGGAAGCGGACTATTCAAGATCAAGCCCTTGCTTGCGACGGACGAACGGCGAATAGACCGGCGCACCCGTAACGATCCTGCCATTGGCACCCCATTCAACCATGCGATTATAAGGAATAACGCGGCGTTGATCTAAGGCGGAGAGTGCTGCCAAGTATTCAACTTCAACGCGTTTCAACCGCTCTTCTACGACAGATGCCTCCGAATACCTGAGGCCAGCCTCAACGCCGTAGGCAATGAATGACGAAAGCACGCTGTAACCAACATAGGCAAGCGAGAAATTGACGGGCCACAGCAGAAGATCGATGTCGCCGCTTCGTCCATCGAAGGCATATGTGTCCGCGCTGGTGCCTACCGTGACGGACAACATCGCGCGCTTTCCTAAGAAGCGACCTTTTTCGAATCGTTTTTGGCTTGCGTAAACTTCGCCAAAGATGAGAACGCGATCAAGCCATCCTTTCAGCATTGCCGGTGGCAAGTGCCACCACATGGGATATTGCAGGATAAGCAGGTCGGCACGATCGAGATTGGCAATCTCCGATACGACGGCTGCGGGAATACTTCCACCATCTGAGGCGCCTTTCTGCTCCAACTGAACGTCGAATCTTTCGGGATGGTGTCTATTCAAATAGTGCTTTGCGCGCTCGCAAGGATCGAAGTCCATGGCATAGAGGTCGGACACAGAGACTGTCCATCCTTGTGACGCGAGCGAACCACTCGCGACGCGCGCGAGATGGGCGTTGAACGATTGCGGTTCCGGATGCGTGAGAACGACATGGGCATGCATTGAGTTTCCCTCTCCTCAGTTCGCCAAGCAGTATTCTGCATCAGAAGTAGCGGCAATGGGAGTGAGAACGAAATAGAGAGGGTGTGCGAAAGGCTGAGTTGCCAAAATAAGCGGAGCCGATCCTTTTGCAGCCTATCTGTTTTGTTAAGGCAGCCGAAAATAGCAGTTCGAGACTTACGAACTCTCTTACACAATTTCAGCTAGTAGTGCAAAAAGTGTAACAAAAACAATAAATTATGTTGTTACCAAGCGGACTTAAAATCTGTTGGAAGAAATTCCGTGCCGGTTCGAGTCCGCCCGCCCGCACCAGGCTTCGCCCTTCGGGCTACGCCTGGCGCAGCCAGGTGGACCGCGGGGTGTGAAGACTGTCCGGCGAAGCGCAGCGAAAACGGACGATGGCGTCGGAAGTAGGCGATCCCCTTAAGCGCCCTACAGGGCCGCTTGTTGCTCTAAACGTTGAGACGATAGTTCTTATTCAGTAAAAAGTGCAATTGTTGCGAACTTCGGCAACCGGTCGATTTCCGATCAAGGTGTCGGCATCTGCTGTTTCGTGTCGAGCAAGCTTGTGCGGCAACTGCCGTCAATCGGGCATATGTTCCCTTTGCCCTTTTCCTGTGTGAGTTTGTGCGCATCTGCAGGGTGGGCGCGGCGGTCGGTCGTGCGCCGCACTCACCTTTGCTTCGTTCGCAACTCATTCGAGGAGGTCCGGCTGCTCCCTGATCATGCGGTTCCAAAAAGGCTGGAATTGTAGCCATCCCA
>JAHFPK010000177.1 GCA_023266715.1 Hyphomicrobiales bacterium
TGGTCTTCGCTTGTTTGGCCATCCCGGCTTTATGGGCCGCAAGTTTCTCGCGCGCTTCCGCGTCAATGACTGGGCCGATATCGGTGGCATAATCAAGTGGGTTGCCAATGCGAAGCTCCGCCATGGCACCACGCAGCATGGGAATAATTCGCGGCGCCACATCTTCCTGAATGAAAAGTAGCCGTGCTGCCGAGCAGCGCTGCCCTGCACTATCAAAAGCTGATGCCAGGACATCGCGCACCGCCTGTTCCGGCAAAGCCGAGCTATCAACAATCATCGCGTTCATGCCGCCGGTTTCCGCAATAAGGGAAACAAAGGCCCCGTCACGCGCCGCGAGCGCCCGATTGATGAGTGAGGCCGTTTCGTTGGAACCCGTGAAGGCAACGCCCGAGAGAGCGGGATGGGCAAGAAGGGTTTTGCCGACGCGAGCGCCATCCCCCGGCAGGAAATGCAGAATTGCTGTTGGAACACCGGCAAGATGCAGAAGCTTTACCGCTTCGTGGGCCACCAGCGGGGTTTGCTCGGCGGGCTTTGCCACGACAGAGTTTCCCGCAGCCAAGGCGGCGGCAACCTGGCCGGTAAAAATGGCAAGCGGAAAATTCCACGGCGCGATACAGGCAAACACGCCGCGCCCATGCAGCGTAAGTTCATTGCTTTCACCCGTTGGCCCCGGCAGACGCTGCGCTCCCGAAAATTCCGCCCGCGCCTGCATCGCGTAATAGCGCAGAAAGTCCACTGCTTCGCGCAAATCAGAAACGGCATTGTCGAGAGTCTTTCCTGCCTCCTGAACGAGGAGCACCAGCAAACGTGGCGATTTCTCTTCGTAAAGCGCGGCGGCCTTCTCAAGAATGGCGGCGCGGGCATCTCCGCCCGACTGATCCCAGTCATGCTGATGCCTTGCAGCAGATGCCATGGCTTGTGCCACGGCTTTTTCATCCGCCTCATGGACAACGCCAACATTGTTGCGGTTGTCATGGGGCGCATTGATATTGCGCAACGGGCCGCCACGCTGGGCCTTCCCGTCAACGAGGGCTGACGCTTCGATGGGCTTTGCCAATTCGCGATTGATGCCGTCTACGACTTTGGCTCGAGTCGTATCATCCCACAAGGGCACGCCCGCTGAACTCAGGCGTCCTTCAAAAATATTCCGGGGTGCGGGAATACGGGGATGCGGTATTTGCATGAGTGCGCCAACTTCCACCACCGGATCGGCAATAATGTCGGCAATGGGCGCATCATCATCGGCTAGGCGGTTGACGAATGATGTGTTGGCTCCATTCTCCAGGAGCCTGCGAACCAGATAGGCCAGCAAATCCTCGTGGGAACCAACGGGCGCATAGATACGGCATGGCAGGTTCATCTTCGCGGGGCCAACGACCTGCTCATAAAGCACCTGCCCCATGCCATGGAGCCTTTGAAACTCATAGCCCCCCTCCTCGCCCGCCATGACCTTAACGGCTGCAATCGTATGGGCGTTATGCGTGGCAAACTGCGGATAAAACAACTGGCGGTTGGCCAGCATGAATTTCGCGCAGGCCAGATAGCTCACATCGGTTGAAACCTTGCGCGTGAACAGGGGATAGGCCTCAAGACCCGCCTCTTGGGTGCGTTTGATTTCCGTATCCCAATAGGCACCCTTCACCAGTCGCACCGGCAGAACACGCTGAGTTGCTTTGGCAAGATTTACCAGCCATTCTAAAACCGGTTTGGCCCGCTTGCCATAGGCTTGCACCGCAAGGCCCAGGCCATTCCAATCTTTCAACCGCGCGTCACCAGCCAGACTCTCGAACAAATCGAGCGACAAATCGAGCCGGTTTACTTCCTCCGCATCAATCGTGAGGCCCACGTTAAATGACTTGGCAAGCACGGCAAGCTCAACGATGTCCGGCAACAGCTCCGTCCGCACACGCGCCTGCTGCTTCACCTCGTAGCGCGGATGCAAGGCCGAGAGCTTCACGGAAATCGACGGCCGCGAAAAAACATCAGCCCCGGTCGCTTTGGCGCCAAGCTTCTTCAACGCAGATCTATAGGAGGCAAAATATTTTTTTGCATCTTCCGCCGTAAAGGCCGCCTCGCCCAGCATGTCATAGGAAAAGCGATAGCCCTCCGCCTCCAAGGGCTTGGCGATCCCTAAAGCTTCATCAATGGTGCGGCCGAGCACAAACTGTTTTCCCATGATCCGCATGGCCTGCTTCATGGCGCTGCGAATGACGGGCTCGCCCGAACGCGTGATCAGGCGTTTGAGATAACCCGCCGTATCAAATTTAGTGCCCTTGCCAAGCTCAACGATCCTGCCCGTGAGCATCAGGCCCCAAGCGGAAGCATTCACAAACAGCGATTCTGACTGGCCGAGATGACCTTCCCAATCCTTGCCGCCGATCTTGTCGGCAATGAGCTTGTCGGCGGTTTCAGCGTCCGGAATGCGCAAAAGCGCTTCCGCCATGCACATCAGCACCACGCCCTCCTCGGAGGACAGGGAATATTCCTGCATGAAAGCGTCGATACCGCCCTGGGCCTGGCGGTTGGCGCGCACTGCCGCCACCAGAACCTTGGCCAGATCGGCAACCCGCTTCCTGCTGTCCGTACTGAGCAGCGCCTCGCCCGCCAGTTCCTTCACCAACGATGTCTCATCGGCAAAGAGACGTGCAGAAATGGCAGCGCGATAGAGATTGGCGGTCATGGAAGCCTCCGGAATGGAAGAACCATGCCACAAATGGAGATATTTTTCTCGCCAATAATGTTAGGATGTGCAGATATAAAACTCAGAAAATTCAGAAATTGAGTGGAAAATGACAAAAACTGAAACATTGTCAGAGAATTTAGATTTCATCGATTTGCAGCTCCTGGCAACTCTGCAGAACGAGGGCCGCATTCCCGTCGTCGAACTCGCCAAGAAGGTGAACCTCTCCGCCACGCCCTGTACGCTCCGCATGCGCAGGCTTGAGCAGGAGGGCGTAATCATCGGCTACCACGCGCGGATAAACCCGGCCGCACTCAACCAGGCCCTGATGGTTTTCGTCACCGTAACCTTGAAGGCCACCGATGAGGCCAGCCTCAAGGCCTTCAATGCAGCGGTGAAACCAGTAAAACAAATCCTCGAATGTCATATGTTGGGCGGTGGCTTTGATTACCTGTTGAAAATCCGGGTGCGCGATATGCCGGAATACCGCGAAATTCTGGGCAGCATCATTGGCGCCCTGCCAATGATTGAAAGCACCCATTCCTACTTTGTCATGGAGCAAGTAAAGGAGAGTCCACTGCTGCCGATTCCAAGGGCAGGTCGCGGCAAAGTTGCATGACTTTGCCGATAACGACATGCTCCAAGAATAGATCTGGCGGAAAGCGCGCTAACTAAGGATCGAAGACCGTGAAGCCAAAAATAGTCCGTTCCATTGAAGGGCTGCACCGCGAAACGGCGAAGTGGCGCGATGACGGGTTGACCACGGCAATTGTCCCCACCATGGGCGCGCTCCACCAAGGACACCTCACCCTGGTTGCCGAAGGCCTGGAACATGCTGACCGGGTGATTGTTTCAATTTTTGTGAACGCCAAGCAATTTGGCGCGAACGAGGACCTGAGCCGCTACCCGAGGGATGAGGCCGGCGATGTGGCTAAGCTGGCGGAAGCCGGCGCCCATTTGATTTTCGCACCCCCGGAAAAAGAAATGTACGGAAGGAATTTTGCCACGACCGTAGTTCTCAAGGGGCCGGCCAAAGCCAACCTTGAAGACAAGTTCCGCCCTCACTTTTTCGATGGTGTTGCAACCATCGTGGCAAAGCTTTTCATTCAAAGCGGGGCCGACTTCGCCATCTTTGGGCAGAAGGACTATCAGCAATTGCAGGTGGTGACCCACATGGCCCGTGACCTTGATATGCCAATCGAGGTCATTGGCGTGCCAACCGTGCGCGCAAGCGATGGCATGGCGCTTTCCTCACGAAATCAATACCTCACCAAGACTGAGCGCAAGCAGGCAACCGCCATCTATAAGTCCCTCACGCAGGCGGCTGAGAAGATCCGCAATGGCACCGACCCACAAAAAGCCATGCGCGCTGCCTCGCGTTCACTCACCACGCTCGGCTTCAAGGTGGACTATGTGACCGCACGAAACGCCGAAACCCTCGCCGTGCCCGTCTCCCACAGCCACGAACCCTTACGACTCTTGGCCGCCGCTTGGCTTGGCAAGACGCGGCTTATTGACAATATTGAGGTTTGAGGCTCTTGAGTTAGAGCAACCCTAGCGCTGACAGCTCTCTCCGCATATCTTCATTCATCTCGCTTGCAATTGCCCCCTTTTTCAAATCCGCCGGTGCATCTTCGTCGCTAAGGTAACGCCAGCCCTGAAACGCCCGGCGTGGCGTGGGCCAGACCGGAACAATCTTCGCCTTGAATTCAATGCGACAACGCGAGATGCCGTCCTTGCCTTTGACCGGTACAAGATCTGCAATGGGCTGGCGGCACAGGATCATGCCGCGGATGACCCAATAAAGTGAACCACCGTTCAATATCTCATCACCGCGCTTTGGAAACATCCGCGTCGTGTGATCCAGGCTGTCCAGGCCTTTCCGCGCATCCCTGACCCATTGCTTGAGTTCGGAAACTTCTGAAACGCCGACACATAGTTTAATCAGATGAAGCGCCATAAAATAAAAGATACCTCTGGACTAGGCATGAAACACCTATGCTAACATGGCCCTCAGGAAAACCTCAAAGCCTATGTTTTCCAAGCATGAGGAGTTGATAAGTCATGACCACAGTTGCAAAAGTTATTGAACTCACATCGTCTTCGCCCAAGAGTATCGAGGATGCAATTGAAACCGGAATCAAACGCGCCGACACAACTCTGGACCAGATTGAGGGCGCCTGGGTGCAGGACATCAAATGCGTTGTCAAAAATGGCAAGGTCAGTGAGTGGCGCGTCAATATGAAGGTGACTTTCTTGCTCAAATGAGGTGCTGCCATCACGCTAACGTGAGGGCGCGAACGCGCTCGTGATTGGCAAATGAGCCTGGTTTTCGTCATCTAAGATGCATGTCTGCCGTTGATGAAAACCTGACACTTGCTCGCTTGACGGAATTTCTGGCCGACGATTACGCTAAGCTCAGGCTTTACATGGGCGAGTCAGTGTTTAATGCGCTGGGCCGCCATTGCCTTGCTGCCTATGCGGTCAAGGCCCCAAGAGCCCGGGCGCTGTCACGGCATTTGCCTGATTTTCTCGATCTCGTGAAACCGTTTTCCCGGAGCCCCGAGCTTTCCGATCTCGCTCGCCTGGAAAAGGCCTTTCATGCCGCGCTCAACGCACCCGACGCCCCCATCCTTACCAGAACAACTTTTCCCTGGGGCCAGGGCAAGTTTCGCATCGAACTTCACCCCTCGCTCCAAAGATTGCAATTGCGCACCAATGCCACCAGCATTTGGGCCGCATTGACTGCGGGCGAATTGCCCCCGCCTCCGAAAAGGCTGGATGAACCACAGGAATTGCTGGTGTGGCGGCAAGGAACAATGCCGCGCTTCAGAATGCTGGGACGGGAAGAAGCCATAACGCTTGATGAAGCCACGCGCGGCGGGGCAATCGAGATCGATCAAGCGTCGGAAAATTTTCTGCGCGGCTGGCTTGAGGCTGAAGTCATCTCAGCCGCGCGGCGTATGGATGCAACCAGACCTCTATGAGTTAAGCTTGCTCACGTAGCAGGAAAGGCCGCTTGATTTCAGCTTTGAGCAGCTTGCCTTCGCGGCGTTCTGGTTTTCAAACCCGGCAAGGCGAACCCGGTAGAATATTCCCTTGGTTCCGAGATCGGCCCGCACGACCACAGGTTTCTTGTCCGCAAGCAATTGATGCTTGGCTTTTATCTTCTTCCAGGTTGACCAGGCGCCATCCTCGCTGGTGGCAGAAGCCAATTGCACACTCCAGCCATCGGCAGGTGCAGCAACAGCGGGTTCTTCCTCAGTAATTTCAGCAGCCGCTGGCGCGGCTGCTGCTGGTGTTTCTTCTTCGGCAACCGCAGGTTCGGCTACAACAGGTATTTCTTTTTCAGC
>JAHFPK010000009.1 GCA_023266715.1 Hyphomicrobiales bacterium
CCAGCTTGAAATCATGCCGCGGCCGCCGGACAAGGAAAACAAGCCCTTGGTCTGGCCCGACTGGCCGTTGAAGTTCCGCACCTCTTCCAGCCAGCAGGAAGGGGCGGACCGAGATTTCTCGGTCGTCACCAAATCCTTCTCCGGCGAAAATGGCGAGGTGAAGAAGCTGCACTGTGTGCGTGTTGATGGAAAGATGCAGCCCGTCGCAGGCACAGAGTTTGAACTCAAGGCTGATCTTGTGCTGCTGGCCATGGGCTTTCTTGGCCCCGTGCAGGAGGGCATGCTCGCGTCTCTCGGCGTCAAGCTTGATGGACGCGGCAATGTGGAAGCCAACATGATGAATTACAAATCCAGCATCCCTAAGGTTTTTTCTGCGGGTGACATGCGGCGCGGACAATCACTTGTCGTGTGGGCCATCCGCGAAGGCCGCCAGGCGGCACGCGCGGTGGATGAATTCCTCATGGGTGAAACCACCCTGCCGCGCTAGTTACTCCACGGGCTTGGTGTAGCTGAAATCATCAAAACGGCCGGCGGGTGCTGGCTGGGCCTGGCCCAGGATAAACAGTTTTTCCGCTTCGCTTCCGGGAACGATGTCGGAGCGGGAAATTGCCGGAACGACGATATTTCCGGCAAGTACCCGTGACAATTCAGCGATCACTTTGCCATCGGGCTGGAACGCAACAAAGGAACCATTCCCACTTTCCTGGCCGAACGTGGGAATCACGGTGACGGCAGGCGATGGCAGGGTAATTGCTGGGGCGACTGGCGGCACCGCTTCAAATTGATTCGGGCCAATGACGCGCTTGATTTCAACCAGCAAAAGTTGGCCAAAGCGGTTGTTGCCCTGCTTGAAAAACGTAACGCCATCCCTGGACCGCAGCTTTCGCACCTCGCCGGTGTCGTCTGGCCCCTTATCGGTATAGTTGCCATCGGATCCTAAAAAAGCCCCATGCAAATCCACATAGACTGCCCCCTTGCCTTGAACTTCCTGTTTTTGCAGGGCGGCCAGGATCTGCATGTCAGCTTCATATTTTGCGTCCCCCATGGGAGGAATGCTGACCCAAAATACTTTCACACCGGCAGCAGCCAGGACATCAAGCAACTTGTCAATCTTGGCCTTGTAGGCGCTTGTCCATTCCGGTGTGTTGAAGACCAATCGGAAATCACCGTCGCGAATGGACTGGCGATCGTTGGCGCCCATCAGAACGACGACGGCCTTAAATTCCTTGCCTTCCATGATCTTGGGAAGGCTCTCAACCCAATCATAGACCTCAGGCCGGGCAATTCCTGATACTTCCTGAAAGCGATTGACGATTTCAAACCTGGGTTTGGGCTCGGCCATACGACTGAGGCCGGCGCCCAGGCCTCCCGCCAAGGCATCGCCAATCACCAGAATGCGGTAGGTGTCATCAACGGGTTGCTGAATCACTTCCCCGGTTGATTGCGATCCCATGATAGGCACATTTTCAAACGACTGGGCCTGCACAAGCGAACTGCCGAATAACAAGGCTAATGATGCGATGTAAAGGCGTAGCAGCATGGCCCATCCTAGCCCGCGTTCTGCAAGCGCTCAAGCAGCTTGGCACTGGGCTTGCCATCAAGAGGCAGGCCGACGCTTTTCTGATAGGCGATGATGGCCTCATAGGTTCTAGCCCCGAAACGGCCATCGCTGCCGCCGGTTTCAAAGCCCAGGCGCGACAGGCGCTTTTGAATTTCCACCCGCTGGGCAAAACTCAAATCAAAATTGAGATCGGGCCAGGTGCCGACAAAGGGCCCCCCGCCCCGGATGCGATCAGCCAGATGACCTACAGCCAGCGCATAAGAATGGGAAAAATTATAATCCATGATGGACAGGAAATTCCTGGTTACCAGAAACGCCGGGCCATCAATGCCCTGCGGGATCATCACGAATGCATCGGCCTGGGGAGCGCTAAACTTGCCGCCATTTGCCGGCACGATGCCAAGTTTCATCCAATCGGAAACGGAGCGCCATTTGCTGCGGCCAATCAGGGCCTTGTTAAATTTTGCTGGCAGGGAAACCTCCCAGCCCCAGGGACGATCAGCTTTCCAGCCGGCCTTGGCCAAATAATTTGCGGTTGAGGCAAGGGCATCTTCCTTGGAGCCCCAGATATCCTTCTTGCCATCGCCGGTCCAATCCACCGCGTAGGCCAGATAGGAGGTTGGGATAAATTGGGTGTGCCCCATGGCTGCGGCCCAGGAGCCGGTGAAATTATCGGGAGAGCGCGCGCCCTTCTTCAATATCTTGAAGGCGGCGATGAGTTGTTCACGGGCATATTGCTTTTTCCGCCCCGCATAGATGAGAGTGGCCAGTGAGCGCATCACACTCATCGATCCTTTGTCCTTACCGAAATTCGACTCCATGCCCCAGATGCCCAGAAGAATATGTCGGTCGACGCCATATTTTTTTTCGATTGCCGACAGCAGGGCGGCCTCGCTGGCCTTCATTTGCTGGCCTGTATCAATACGGATAGGTGTTACAGCTTTTTCCAGATAGGCCGAGGTTGTTGAGGTGAATTCCGGCTGGGTCAAGGCCAGTTTCAAAACGGCGGGGTCGGGATCGGTAACGCCTGCGAAGGCCGCATCAAAGAGCGAACGGGAAATGCCGGCCGCCTGTACCCGTGGCCAGAGGGTTTGGATAAAGCTCTCAAATTTCGCATCCGCATGGGCCATTGAGGTGAACAATGGCGTGGCAACGAGCAATGATACGAGCAGTCTTTTCAACATATGAACGTCCCTGATCCAAACTTGGCGATTCGCCGCCAGCCCAGGAGTTTAGCAGGGCGAGAGAAAAGCCGCCAAATGCGGCGTGAATCAGGCTGCGTTGCGACGTAAAAGATGATTTTCCCAAGCCAGCGCCGAAGCGACAATGGTATCGAGGTCATTGTATTTGGGCTTCCAGCCCAAAATAGCCTTTACACGGTCAGCGCCGGCAATAATAGCGGCGGGATCACCGGCTCGGCGCGCTACCCTATTGGCTTTGATAGGCCCGCCATGTGCCTTCTCGACGGCACGTATGACTTCAAGGACCGAATAGCCTTTGCCATAGCCGCAATTGAAAATGCCGCTTTCACCACCCCGGCGGAGCTGGGACAGCGCATCCATATGAGCCGAGATCAAATCACTCACATGAATATAGTCACGAAGGCAGGTGCCGTCAGGGGTTTCGTAATCGTCGCCAAAGACATCCATGGATTCCCGCTGGCCCAGAGCGGTTTGACAGGCCACTTTGATCAGGTGGGTGGCGCGCGGCGTTGATTGGCCAGAGCGGCCCTTGGGGTCGGCTCCGGCCACATTGAAATAGCGCAAGGCCACGTAGTTCAAGCCATGGGCCGCGTGGGTGTCACGGAGCATCCATTCGGTCATGAGTTTTGAGGTGCCATAGGGCGAAATGGGGGCCGGTGCCGCCGTTTCAAATACGGGCTGGGCCAGGGGATTGCCATAGACCGCAGCGGTTGAAGAGAAGATGAAGTGCGGAATTCCCGCTTTCACGGCGCTGTCAAGGAGGGTTCGCGATTTCACCGTATTGTTGAGATAGTAACCTAGGGGATCGCTCATGGAATCCGGCACTATGATTGAACCGGCAAAATGCACAACGGCATCAAATTTATGCCCGGCCATCAGTCGGGCGAGGAAATCCGCATCACCAATATCGCCTTCGACCAACTTCGCCTGGGGCGCCACGGCCCACCAGAAACCGGTTGAAAGATTGTCAATCGCCACAACATCTTCACCGGCATCTACAAGGGCCAAAACCATATGGCTGCCAATGTAGCCTGCTCCGCCCGTCACTAAAACTGTCACGATCAAAAGTCCCTTAACTTGTCAGGCCCTATGCTAGAATGGATTTTACGAAAACTGTATTGCAGCCCGCATGCCGTTCAATTTTTTGGTAAAGAGTAAGTTAACATGCAGCGACCAATCAAGAAGGCAATCTTTCCCGTCGCTGGTTTGGGCACGCGGTTTCTGCCTGCCACCAAGGCCATGCCCAAGGAAATGCTCACCATCGTTGACCGGCCTCTCATTCAAATTGCCGTTGATGAAGCCCGCGAAGCCGGCATTGAACATTTCATCTTTGTCACGGGCCGCAACAAAAGCGTGATCGAAGACCATTTCGACAAACAATATGAACTGGAATCAACGCTGCGCAAGCGCGGCAAATCCGTTGAGCTCGATATCCTCGAAGAGGATCTGCCGGCAGCGGGGCAGACCAGCTTCACGCGCCAGCAGGAACCACTGGGACTGGGCCACGCCATCTGGTGCGCACGCAATATGGTGGGCAACGAGCCCTTTGCCGTCCTGCTGCCGGATATGGTGATGCATGCGAAGCCGGGATGCCTGAGCCAGATGATTTCCACTTACAATGAGCGCGGCGGCGGCAATATTATTGCCGTTGAGAAAGTGGGCCGTGATCAGGTGCATCGTTATGGCGTGGTGGGTGCCAAGGATTGGCATGGCAACAGCTTTACCATTGACAAAATGGTTGAAAAACCACGTCGGGAAGATGCGCCGTCAAATCTGATCATTTCCGGGCGCTACATTCTGCAGCCAGAGATATTTGATGAAATCTCGTCGCAGCCTCCAGGCGCTGGCGGAGAAATTCAAATTACTGACGCCATGATACGCCTGATGGCTCGCCAACCCTTTCACGGTCTTGCCTATGAGGGTACCACCTATGACTGCGGCGACAAGCTGGGATTTCTGGCGGCCAACATTGCCTATGGCCTGGAACGCGATGACCTGGGGCCGGCATTCCGCCTGGTCCTGCAAAAACTGGTGGCAGACCACGGTGGCCGTGTAACCTGGAAGTCGGATTGACACCGCCGCCTGTGCAAGACAAATCCTGTCATGAGACGCTGGTCATCGTAGTTGTCGCTTGAAGAAGCCGCTCCGAACCAAGTTCCATCGTTGCTGGCAGTCCATGCCAGGTTTGGATTGAGTTGCCATTGCACTCCGAACACTGAAGATATGGTCTTGTCGGTGCCGCCTGAGACCTTGTCCAATTCCAAGCCGAGACTGCCCAAAAGAGTCACGTTTTCACGCAAATCATGGCTGACATCGATGCGGCCCAACCTAGTTACTGTCCCCGAAGACGTGGCCGAAGCAGATCGACGGTTTCGCGGTGGGCAGTTGCAGCTATGCCATAAAGGCCGGCCACCACGCAAACAGACACCAGCCGCAGACCCGAAGTCACGTCGCCATTCTCCTCAGCCTGAGGAAATTAGCGAAATTGTGGTTAATAGGGGTTGACGTAGCTTACGCTTCGGTCACCCGCAGTTTCATGCCTTCCACGGCTGTCACCCGAACTATCGTGCCCTTGACCAGATTTGGTCCCAGTATGTCCCAGCGGGTTCCTTCGATATTGAGTTTGCCCTGCCCATCGACGATGGGTTCTGCGAGCACGAAGGATTTTCCAACAAAGCTGTAAATGCGCTGATTCAGATTGGGCTGGTCGCTGTTTTGCAGTTTGCTTTTCGAATACCAGGGCCGGGCGAGATAAACAAAAACAAGCGAGAAACCAGCAAAGGCCAGCAACTCGAGTTGCCAGGACAAATCAATGAAATAGTCTGTGATGCCTACGAAAGCTGCCGCCAAGGCAAGCCACATGAGAAATACACCCGGCGCCAGGAGTTCCATAAACAACAGGACGCCGGCTGCAATCCACCAGAACCAAATACCGACAATGGGAAACAGCTCGCGCATGATTTGATTGCCTTTACGGTTTCTGAGTCACACCGGGTATGGGCGATCCACCTTTGCGCATGAGCTCCTCGGCTGAACCGCCGCCGAACGCCTCGCGGGCGATCTCGGCAATGCCGCCGATGGAGCCCAGAATGGAGGTTGCGTCCAGTGGCAGCATCAGGATCTTCTGGTTTGGCGATTGGGCCAATGCCTCAAGCGCCTTCACATAATTATTGGCAACGAAATAATTGATGGCCTGGACATTGCCATTGACAATGGCATTGCTCACCATTTCCGTGGCCTTGGCTTCAGCTTCGGCTGAACGTTCACGCGCCTCGGCATCCTTGAAGGCAGCCTCGCGGCGGCCTTCTGCCTGCAACACAACCGACTGTTTTTCACCTTCGGCTTTTAGAATTGCCGCCTGGCGCAAGCCCTCAGCCTCGAGAATCGAGGCGCGCTTTTCACGCTCAGCCTTCATTTGGCGGCCCATGGAATCCACGAGATCACGCGGCGGATTAATATCCTTGATTTCGATGCGGGTCATCTTCACGCCCCAAGGATTGGTGGCCTGATCAACAACGCCCAGGAGCCGATGATTGATGTCGTCGCGCTGCGACAAAAGACTGTCGAGTTCCATGGAACCCATGACGGTGCGGATATTCGTCATCACCATGTTGATGATGGCATTTTCAAGATTGATCACTTCGTAAGTTGCCTTGGGGGCATCCATGACCTGGTAGAAGGCCACGCCATCCACGGTTACCATGGCGTTGTCCTTGGTGATCACCTCCTGGCTGGGAACCTGGATGACACGCTCCATCATGTTCATCTTGGCGCCGACGCGGTCAATGAAGGGTATGATCAGTCCGAGCCCGGGCCCAAGGGTGCGGACATAGCGGCCGAATCTTTCAACCGTATAATTGTAGCCTTGGGGCACCATGCGGATGGCCCGCAGGAGGTAGAACAGAACGACTGCGAGGACTACCAGAACAAAAATGCCGGGGCCTTCTAACATCGTCAGTCTCCCTTATTTGCGAGATGGTAATACTGCAAGAGCATCCGATTCCATTCAATAGGCAAAATCGCGAAATACCCTTTCAATATTGCCGTTCCAGGCCCCATGATAAAGGTCAAGGAGGTTTTCGGCGGCAGTTTTTCCGGTTGCTGCGGTTTCATCGAGCACATCCAGGAATGAGGCTTCGGTCTTGCCCTTGCAGCCCTGCTGGTTGCGGGTCTCCAATCCGGCACGGCAAAGCTTCAACACATCCTTGGCGAAGTCCTGAACCGTCCGTCCACGGATCATTGCTTTCAGTCCTTTGCGCGGCACTGCATCGCGCAAGGCCTGGCGTTCATCGGCGGTCCAACTCTTCACCAAGTCCCAGGCGGCTTCCAATGGACCCTGCTCATAGAGCAGTCCGGTCCACAGGGCGGGCAAAGCACAAAGTCTGCGCCAGGGACCTGAATCGCTTCCGCGCATTTCCAGATATTGCTTCAAGCGCACTTCGGGGAAGATTGTGGTGAGGTGGTCGGACCAATCTTTCGCCACAGGTTTTTCACCCGGCAGTTGTGGCAATTTTCCTTCGAGAAATTTGCGGAAGCTTTCGCCAGCCGTGTTGATATATTTTCCGTCGCGCATCACAAAATACATGGGCACGTCGAGGGCGTAATCCACATAACGCTCAAAACTCATGCCCGATTCAAAGGCGAAGGGCAGCATCCCGGAGCGGGCGTTGTCCGTATCCGTCCATACTTCGGAACGGAAAGACAAAAAGCCATTGGGCTTGCCTTCAAGAAAGGGGGAATTTGCAAACAATGCAGTAGCCACGGGCTGCAAGGCCAGAGAAACGCGAAGCTTCTTCACCATGTCGGCTTCCGAACCGAAATCGAGATTCACTTGCACGGTACAGGTTCTGAACATCATGTCGCGGCCATAGCGGCCAACCTTGTCCATATAGGGTGCCATGATCTTGTAGCGGCCTTTCGGCATGACGGGCGTCTCCGCCCGGGTCCAAACGGGCGACGCCCCAAGCCCCAGAAATCCAATGCCCAGCGCATCGCCAATTTCGCGGACCTGCACAAGATGTTCATGCACTTCTTCACAGGTATCATGGATGGTTTCGAGAGGTGCGCCAGAGAGTTCAAACTGGCCGCCGGGTTCAAGGGAGACATTGCCCATGCCATGGGGATCGCTCAAGGCGATGATGTTTTCATTCTCATAAACACCTTGCCAGCCATAACGATCACGCAGACCTTCCAGAAGGGCGCGAATGGAGCGGGCCCCCTCGTAGGGAACGGCCCTCAATGTATCGGTGAGAAAGGGAAATTTTTCGTGTTCGGTGCCAATGCGCCACTCTGATTTGGGTTTCGAACCCTTGCTCAAGGCCTCAATGAGCTGAGCCTTGCTTTCAATGGTCTCGCGCGCTTCCTGGGTATCGGGACTTGGTCCGCTCACTGTATCAATCCTCGTTGCCGTTTGCCCGAAACATCTAGGCGGTAGGGCATATTACGGCAAGTCAAAGATTGGAAGCCGATCCATCAGGATTTGTGATGGTTCCCCCAATCCCCGGCCATGGCCTGAACAATTGTCAAAGCGGCAATGGCGGCCGTATCGGCGCGCATGATGCGTGGACCCAATGAGATGGGAATCACAAATTCCCGGGATTTCAGCAATGCCTTTTCCTCATCGGTGAAGCCGCCCTCGGGGCCTACCAAAACAGCAGAAGGCGCTTGCAAAGTTTTGAGGCTTTCAAAGGGATTGGCGGCAGCTTTTGTTTCATCGCAGTAAACCAGCGACCGGCCCTTTTCCCAGGCGGCTAGAATCTTTTTGAGTTTTTCCGGTTCCAGCACTTCCGGCACATGCACCAGATTGCATTGTTCGGCCGCCTCAACAACATTGGCGCGCATACGTTCCAGATTTATGCGCTCGGCCACGGTTCGGCTTGTCATCACCGGGCGCAAACGGCGCGCCCCCAACTCGGTGGCTTTCTGCACCATGTAGTCCAGACGTGCATGTTTAAGAGGCGCAAAAATATAATCGATGTCGGGCGGAAGCTTCGCTTCGGCCACAAGCCGTTCACAGTGCAGAGAAACATTTTTTTTGGTCACGGTCGCCAGATAGGCCAGCCATTCCCCATCCCGGCCATTGAAGACGCGCACCGCATCACCGGCGGACAATCTTAAAACACCGGTCAAATAATGGGCCTGCTCGCGAGACAACACAATTTCACGGGTCGCCGACAGAGTCTCTTCAAGGTTAAGGCGGGGTGTGGTTTTCATGGTGGGTCTGATGTAACACGAGGCCCATGATCGAGACCAGCCACCACATTGCGGATGCGGGACGGGATAATTGGGTTGAACGCTTGTTGCCTCATGCCTTGCAGCCCTATGCCCAACTCATGCGGCTCGACCGGCCCATCGGCTGGTGGCTTTTGCTGCTGCCGTGCTGGTGGGGATTGTTTCTGGCACAGATATCCCGTGGCGGCGGCTTGCCAAACCTGTGGTTTGTTTTCCTGTTTTTGTTCGGTTCTGTTATCATGCGCGGTGCCGGTTGCACCCTCAATGATATTGTCGACCGGAAGTTCGATGCATTAGTTGCTCGCACAAAAGACAGACCCATTCCATCGGGCCGAGTGAGTGTCAGGCGGGCCTTTGTGTTTCTTGCCAGCCAATGCCTCGTTGGCCTTGCCGTTCTGCTGCAATTCAATCTTTATACGATCGTCTTGGGCAGTGTTTCTCTGCTCATCATTGCGATCTATCCCTTCATGAAACGCATCACAAACTGGCCGCAGCTGGTTTTGGGTCTGGCGTTTAATTGGGGAGCTCTGGTGGGCTGGAGTGTGGTTCACGGTTCGCTCGCCTGGCCAGCATTCACGCTCTATCTCGGCGGTATTTTCTGGACGCTTGGCTATGACACGATCTATGCCCACCAGGACAAGGAAGATGATGTCCTGATCGGGGTAAAATCAACTGCCCTGCAATTTGGAGAGCAAACGACGAGATGGCTCATCGGTTTCTTTGCTCTCGCCCTCCTTTCGATAGATGCCGCACTTTGGCTTGCGGCGGCATCTTTCATTGCCCATATGGGTGTGGCGCTTGCTGCACTTCACGCGGCGTGGCAGATCAAGCGTTTTGATGCCAATAGTTCCGCACTTTGCCTTCACCTGTTCAAATCCAATCGGGAATTTGGACTTATCATTGCTAGTTTTCTTTTTCTGGATTGCCTTATCCCATGACTGATGACCTTTTGAATCTCGCCGCAGATGTCCTCGCGCGCGCCAAGAAACTTGGAGCTGACTCATGCGATGCCCTTGCCATTGACGCGCAGGGAACGGACATCGAAATGCGCGAAGGCGAAATTGAAAAGCTTGAACGAACGGAGTCCCGTGGCCTGGGCTTGCGGGTATTCATCGGCCAATCATCCGCGTTGATTTCCGGCAGCGTTTTTACCCCTGAATCACTTGGCCGCCTGGCAGAAACGGCCGTTGCCATGGCACGGGCCACGCCGCCCGATTCTTTTGCGGGACTGGTTCCACGTGAACTCCTCGCAAAAGACATGCCCAAGCTTGATCTGGTTTCTTCCTATCTTCCGGACTCCGACAAATTGAAAGCGCTCGCCCTGGAGGTTGAGGGTGCCGCGCTGGCGGTGAAGGGTGTAACTAAATCAGGAGGGGCCAGCGCTTCCGCCTCATCGCGAATAATCGCCCTGGTGACCAGCGCTGGCTTTGCACAGGCTTACGCACGCACGGGTGTATCACTCAGCGTTTCAGCCATTGCGGGCGAAGGTACGGGCATGGAACGCGATTATGACTATTCCGCTTCCTGCCATTTCGCTGATTTGAAAATTCCACAAGAGGTTGGGAAAAGTGCGGGCGAGCGGGCGGTAAAGCGGCTTCATGCCCGAAAGGTCGCCTCGCAATCGGTTCCCGTTATCTATGACAAGCGCATTGCTTCAAGCCTTCTTGGGCATTTGTCTTCCGCCATCAATGGGGCCGCTATTGCGCGTGGCACCAGCTTTTTGAAGAGCCAAATGGGACAGCAAATTTTTTCGAAGGACATTACCATTATCGACGACCCCTTGCGTTTACGCGGGCTGGTTTCGCGCCCCTTCGATGGCGAGGGACTGCCGTGCAACAGGCGCGAACTTATTGACGAAGGTGTTCTCACGGGATGGCTACTTGACCTGCGCTCATCGCGGCAGCTCGGACTTGCACCTACGGGAAATGGTTCACGGGGGCTCAGCAGCCCGCCGGCCCCATCGATTTCAAATCTTCATCTGGAAGCGGGGCGTCTTAGTCTGGAGCAAATGATCAGCTCAATCCAACAGGGGCTTTATATCACCGAACTCATCGGCAACAGCGTCAACATGGTCACCGGCGATTACAGCCGCGGTGCATCCGGATTCTGGATCGAAAATGGACAACTTGCATTTCCGGTCAGCGAAATAACAATTGCGGGAAATTTGCGTGACATCTTCATGACGCTTGAGCCGGCCGATGACCTTGTTTTCAAATCCTCAACAAATGCGCCGAGTTGCCGGGTTGAAGGATTGACCATTGCAGGCACCTAAGCTAGGAGCCAAAATATGAAAAAGCCTGAAAAAAAACCATCCCCTGCCAAGCAACTGGTCCATCTCGTTTTCGGCGGCGAGCTCAACGACGTCCGGCAAGTTGATTTCAAGGACCTTTCCAAAATCGATGTGGTCGGGTTTTTTCCCAATTACGCAGAGGCCCATAGGGCATGGCTTGGCAAGGCACGGGAAACCATCGACAACGCCCAGATGCGCTACTTCATCGTTCACCTGCACCGCCTGCTTGATCCCGCCACTGACGCGACCAAGCGCAAGAAAATCTAAATCGCTCCATCCTGCTGGGCACGGCCAAGCGGATAGGCAGCGCAAGGATTATCAAGAGACAGGCTTTGAAGGCACGCTTTCGCCCGGACGCAATCCAGATTCATCTGGTGGACCAATTCCTCAATGGAATTGAACTTCTGGTCCGGCCGGATGAGATCGATGAACTCCACCATGAGGATTCGCCCATAGAGATCTTCATTCATGTCAAACAAATGAACTTCAAGAAAAGTTTGCGTTGTTTCAAAGGTCGGGCGATCGCCAAAATATCCGGCACCGCTCCAAGGCTTTGAATTTTTTACCTTGCCATCGTGCACCCGCACCGCAAAGATTCCGCGAATGGGCTCAGCGCCCTCTTCCAGAATAATATTTGCCGTCGGAAAGCCAATGGCGCGGCCCCGTTGATCGCCTCTCACAACTTCGCCCATCACGGTCCAGTAGTAGCCAAGCTCGCGGGCTGCTGCAGTCATATGGCCGCGACGCAGGGCGGAGCGAATTGAACTCGATGAGAACGGCGAGTGACTGTCGCCCTCATCGGCCACCTGGTCAACGACACTGACGTCAAAGCCCAGGTGCTGTCCCAGTTCTTTGAGGATTGTGGGATTGCCTTTGCGGCCCCGACCAAAATGAAAATCATAGCCAGTCACCACGTGGGCAACTTTCATTTGCCCAATCAAATAGTGCTGGATGAATTCTTGCGGTTCCAACACTGAAAATGCCTTGTCAAAGGTCAAGCTCAAGACAAAGGAAGCGCCGAGGACCGCAACCAGGCGGGCTTTCAAGGGAAGGGGCGTTAAGCGGAACACCGGTTCATCGGGTTTGAAAAAGCTTCTGGGGTGGGGCTCGAAGGTCACAATCCCCCAGGGCTTGCCCAAACGCCCAGCCTGCTCTCTGGCAATGCCCAATAATTCCTGATGACCCCTATGGAGCCCATCAAAATTGCCGATGGCCACGACAGCATGCAGGAATTCTTGTGGGATAGGCTCATGGGCCCCAAGCAGACGCATTCACTCTCACTTCACGTTCGCGAAGGCACAAATACCGTCGCTTCGCCTTCAACGACAATTTTGCCATTGACCTCGCAGAAACAAGCAAATTGCGCCCGGCGCCTCGCCATATCAAGGCTTACCACCCGGGCCAAAGCCTTCACCGTATCGCCAATGCGGACGGGGGCAAGAAACCGCAGGGTCTGCGACAGATAGATGCTGCCGTGGCCGGGAAGTTTTGTGCCAAGGACGGTGGAAATGAAACTGGCAGTCAACATGCCGTGGGCAATGCGGGATTTGAAAAAAGTTCCGACGGCGTAATCTTCATCCATGTGAACCGGATTAAAATCCCCGGAAACCTCGGCAAAATTGGCAATATCGCCTTCGGACACGACCTTCTCATGGCTGTCCTGCATGCCAACTTCCAGGTCTTCAAAGAAATAGGATGACATTTCGCCAACCCCTCACCCCAGTATTGCAATGCAGCATCCTAGATTATGTGGCACTGCAACACAAATCCAACTTAAGAACTATTCCCACATCAGATGGTGAAGAATTTTAACGATTTTGGCATGGGGAACGATGGTTTGAACGCGGGCCAGGGTGGCATCCAGGCCGTCGGAGGCATCGGTCACTCCGTCAGCAATCAGAACGGCGTCGATACCATAATCCGCCGCCCCCTTGATGTCAGTTTCCGGGCCATCCCCGATGGCCAGCACCTTCGACCTTTCGATTACATGCCCGGCAAGGGTGCCCGCCTTTTGCAGCGCCAGATCATAGATGGGTTCATAGGGCTTGCCCGCCATCAAAACGCGGCCGCCGATTTCGGAGTATTTTTCGGCCAAGGCCCCGGCACAATATAAAAGCCTGCTTCCTTTTCGCACAATCTTGTCGGGATTGGCACAGATCATCGGGAGGTTCAGCTCTTTCATGCGCGTCAGCAGTCCGGCATAATCCGCAGGCGTTTCCACATCGTCACGGGCGAGACCGGTGCACAGCACGGCGTGGGCGTTTTCCAAGGCAACCCGTTCCACCGCCTGGCCTTCAAAGATGGAAAGATCGCGCTGTGGGCCGAGATGATAGACCTTGCCCCTGGCGCGATCCTTAACCAACGTCTGGGTCACATCGCCCGAGGTTACAACATGATCATAGCTTTGCGATGGAACACCAATGCCTGCCAACTGCTGCACGACACCGCTCATGGTGCGCGGTGCATTGGTGACCAGAATAACAATGCCACCCTGTTTTCTATGTTGGGAAAGGGCGTGGGCCGCCGCCTCGTAACAGGTGAGGCCATTGTGAACCACGCCCCAGATATCACAGAGCCAAACCGGATAGTCAGCAGACAGGCTCTTCATGGAACTTATGCGGCAACGCTGAGATCATTGGCAGCAGTTACGCCCGCATTGGTTTTCACCCGGCGCGGCGGGGCAAAGAAATGGCCGGCAACGAGGCGCGCGATTTGCGAAGCGGAGGCGGCTTGGGCGGAATTTTCCACATTGGTCAGGAGTATCTGAAATTGCATGCCGCGCGCAACCTCAGCGAAATCAAGCCAGGTTTGAGTTACGCCAAACCCTGGCTCGATTGAACGCGCCTCAATGCCGATGAATTTCACCCCGAGCTGGCGCAGCGCGGCCAGATCAAGACCTGCAATGGAAGCCCCGGTCAAGGCCAGGGTTGCCCCTATCCGGGCAATTGCAGCTAGGCCTGCAATGCCAGCTTCGTTCAGACCGGCAAGCGCGTCATGAGTGAGTTCAAAGACCACTCCTTGCGCCACGTTGTCGGCCTCCGACAGCATTTGGGTGACAAGGGCAATAGTGTTTTCGCTGACCAGGGTTGCCGCACCCAACGGAATGAACATGCGCATGGCGGGATGCCTGGCGCGCAACCGGCGCAGCAGTGGAATGGCCTGATTGATGACGTGAACATCCAGGGTCGGACGAAGCTCGCCGCGATCGGCATTCAACGTGAGCTTTGAATAATCAATTTCAATGCCATTTGCCGCTGTAATGCTGAAGCGAACGCGGTAGTGGGCGGTCCGGTTGGTGGTGAGATCAATGATCGGTTCCAGCAGAAAATTAAAATGCTCGCGCGCCGATACGCTGTTGAGCGTTACCGGCAATTCTGTTGCACTTTGCAGGCGCGCGGCGGCGGCGGCAGAATCCGCGGCATAGCGTTGTGCGAGCTCCTGAAACTGGGTCCGCATGGCCGCCATGTCGTCCTGGATTTCCTTTTCGGAAAGTCCCATGCGGCGCTTCAGGTCAGCAATTTCATTTTCAAAAAGCTTGGCGGTCACGAAAGACTTATTGTATTTATCTTCCGCCAAGCGGCGCTCGCGCGCGAGGTTGCGAATGGCATCCTGAAGGGTCAATCCCCGGGCCCAGCCCAGTCCAATGACGAATAATTGCCCAATGGCCAAAAGGAAAATGGCCGCCACAACGGCCTGGGCCTGCTGGGTTTTGGCCACCAATACGAAGATCCCGCATGCGATTGCAAAGCAGGAAAAAACTGCAAGAACCAGAACACTGGGCCAACCCCGCACCTGCATCTACTCGCGACACATCCTTGTTGCGATTAAATCAATAGGGCCAAAAACCCGATGAGTCCATGGCCCTATTAGATTGTAGATTGCATTAGCGCGAGATCAGGCGACCGATTTCAGAACCTTCGGCATTTTATCGCTGAAAATTTCATCAATCTGGTTTTCAGTGATCATGAGGGGCGGCGACAGCGCAATAGTATCGGCCGTGATGCGGATCAGGAAACCAAAATCATGGAAGGCATTTTCCATGGCCTTGTAGGCGCGAAGCCCCGGTGAGCCTTCAACCGCCTTCAGGTCAAAGGCGGCCACAAGGCCAAGGGTCCTGATGTCCTCGACCATTGGATTGCCTTTAAGCGACATGGCTGCTTCGGCCCACACACCTTCAAGCTTCTTGGCATTTTCAAAGAGTTTCTCATCGCGGTAGAGGTCCATGGTGGCAACACCGGCAGCCGCCGCAATGGGATGGCCGGAATAGGTGTAGCCATGGAACAGTTCAATGGCGTGGTCTGGTCCATTCATGAAGGCGTCGTAAATGCCCTGACGCACCATCACGCCACCCATGGGCACGGTGCCGGAGGTCACACCCTTGGCAAAGGTGATCATGTCGGGCAGCACGCCAAAGCGCTCGGCGGCAAAGCCGTAGCCCAGACGGCCAAAGCCGGTGATGACTTCGTCAAAGATGAGCAGGATGCCATGCTTGTCGCAGATTTCACGCAGGCGCTTGAGATAGCCCTTGGGCGGCGGCAGCACGCCGGTTGATCCCGCCATGGGTTCGACGATTACTGCAGCGATGGTTGACGCGTCATGGAGGCCCACAAGGCGTTCCAGCTCGTCGGCATAGTGCATGCCGTAATCGGGCTCGCCCTTGGTGTAGGCCTGTTCCTTGCGGTTATAGGTGTGGGGCAAGTGATCAACACCTGCAAGCATGGTTCCGAACATCTTGCGATTACCCACCATGCCGCCAACAGAAATGCCGCCGAAATTCACGCCGTGATAGCCGCGCTCGCGGCCAATCAAACGGGTGCGACTGGCCTGGCCCTTGACGCGCTGATAGGCGAGCGCAATTTTCAATGCCGTGTCGGCTGCTTCGGAACCTGAGTTGCAAAAGAAGGCATAATTCAAATCACCGGGCGCCATGGTGGCGAGGCGCGAGGCCAATTCAAACACCTTGGGGTGGCCATATTGGAAGGTCGGCGCGAAATCGAGTTCGGCGGCGGATTTCTGGATTGCCGCGACGATGGGATCCCTGCAATGGCCGGCATTTGAACACCAGAGTCCGGCACTGCCGTCGAGAATGGCACGACCCGCCATGTCGTAATAATGCATGTCCTTGGCGCGCGCGATCATGCGGGGGCGTTTCTTGAAGGCCCGGTTGGGGGTAAAACCCATCCAGAAGGGTTCAAGATTATTGGGCGAGGCTTCCCAGGTTTTGGCGTCCCGATGGTCCTGTGGCTTGTTCATGCAATAAACTCCAGCTTGAAATTTCAAGCCAAGTTAGCAGAACTGTGCAGATAAAGGAAACAACCAGACTTGACCATTGCCCCAAGCCAGATTTGTCAAAAAAGCAACACAAAGCGGGCCCAGCCTGAAATCAGAGGGGCGACACACGGGAAATTTCATGTCATCATTTTCGAATATCATCGCCGGAGGGCTGATCGGTCTTGGCGTTGCCAGCGGCGGCTTTCTTGCCGGTGAATCACTGGTGAAAAGCCGGCTGGGCTTTCGCACTGTAACAGTGAAGGGCCTTTCAGAGCAGGAAGTGAAAGCCAATCTTGGCTTCTGGCCAGTGCGCTTTGTAGTCACGGGCGCTAGTCTTGAAGAGGCGCGCTCATCGCTTGAGGTTTCGCAGGCGGCGGTCAAATCATTCCTGATGTCCAATGGATTTACCGAGCAGGACATGCAGGTGCAAAACATCCAGGTTGAAGACCGGCTGGCCGGTTACAACAACCAGGGTGTGCCGCCCGAAAGCCGCTTTGTTCTCACCGAAGACATTCTGGTTAAATCATCCGAGGTGCAAAAACTTGCCGATGCCTCGCGCATGATCGGCGACCTGCTGAAGTCCGGCGTCGTGTTTTCGTCAGATGCCTATAATGCGGGGCCGTCATTTATTTTCACCGACGTGAATGAACTCAAGGGTGACATGCTCACCGAAGCAACCAAGCGGGCGCGGGAAGCGGCGGACAAATTTGCGCAGGAGTCCGGTGCCAAGGTCGGCAACATCCAGAATGCCAACCAAGGCATTATTGAAATCAATCCGGCAGTTGAGATTCCCAATGACCGGCCAGAAAAACAAATCAACAAGAAGGTTCGGGTGGTAACGACGATCACCTATTTCTTGTCGAACTGATCTTACCTTACTCTCCATGACCGCCCTCCGAGGCGGTCATCCAGTCTGGATGGCAGGGTTGATCCCCGGCTCAAGGCCGGGGACTGCCATGGAGAGAAAAGGAAAGGCTCAGCCCTGTTCCACTTTCTGATGGGAGGCGATGAGTCTTAAGCGATCAGCTTCCCAAACAGGGTCAACCGACAAGGGCAGGCCGGAAATATGCCGGAGCTGGCCCCGCGTCAGCCCGATATCTTTCAACTGATAGTCTTCCAGCGCATGGAGTTTGAGGAGTTGCCGCCTGCAGCGCCAGTTGCGGACGAGCTGGCGCAGGGTTGAAAAGCTGAAAGTGCTTAACCGGGACCGGGCTTCGTTGGCTACATATTCGCGCATGGCAATCTCCTCGTAATTCCTTTCAAATTGTATCGATTGTATCTAAATCATCGTGATTTCTGTTAAAAAATCACTTGATGTACAGATACAATAGGATTATTGTATCTGTCAAAGAGGATATTGTATCCATGACAATTTGGACTCCAGAACTAACCCAAGGCAAACCAATCTATCTCGCAATTGCCGACGCCATGGCGGGCGACATTCTTTCAGGCAAACTGAATGTTGGCGATAAATTGCCGCCCCATCGGGATTTGGCCTGGCGGCTCAAAGTCACTGTTGGAACGGTCACGCGGGCCTACAAGGAGGCCGAAATCCGCGGGCTGCTTTCAGGAGAAGTGGGACGGGGAAGCTATGTACGCGAGATCAGCGGCTCCACAGCCCTGCCGGCACGTCTCGAAGTTACATCACAACTGGCTGACCTCAGCCATGCCGCGCCACCGCCGGTTTATTCCACGGATGAATTCGATGCGGCCCTTGCCCATGTGATGCGCGAGCCTTCACGCCTGGCGCTCCTTGATTACATGCCGCCCGAAGGCCACGCCCACTACCGCGCCATGGGGGCCAAGTGGCTGGCGCGTAGCGGCATAGATATTTCGGAATCCAATATCATTGTCACCTCCGGCGCCCATCTCGGCGTTTTGGCCTGCCTTTCCGTACTGGCGCAACCGGGCGATGCCGTGATGGCGGAAAATCTCAATTATGCCTCGCTGGGGTCATTGATCTACGGCCTCAATCTCAAACCCGTACCTCTTGCCATGAATGACACGGGGCTTGATCTGGAAGATCTCGAGCGCGCGGCCAAGACGGGTGAAGCAAAAATACTCTATCTCGTTCCCACCCTGCAGAACCCCACGACCATTACCATGCCGCGTGAACGCCGGGACGCCATTGTGGAAATCGCGCGGCGCTACAATCTCACCATCGTCGAAGATGATATTTTCCGCCTGCTCGACAACCGGGTGCAGCCGCCGACATTCTACAGCCTTGCACCGGAGCGCACCTATCACATCACCAGCCTGTCCAAAACGCTGGCTCCGGGCCTTCGCATTGGCTTTGTGGCAACACCGCCGGGACGTGCCCAGTTCCTGCGCTTGCGGCAGCGCGCCGCTGGAGCCCGCGTCACGGGGCTCACCGCCGAGGTTGCGCGCTATTGGCTTGAAACGGATATTGCCGAACACCTTATGGGCCGCGTCATTGCGGAGATGGCATTACGGCGCAATATTTTCCGCGAGGTGTTTTCCCATCACACGTTTGGTTGCGAGCCTGGAGCGCCTTACGGCTGGTTGAACTTGCCGAATCATTGGAGCCCCTTGCGCTTTGTGTCGGCGGCGCTCTCGCACAATATCAAACTCACCCCCGGACCGGCATTTTCCTTTGGACCACAGGCTAGGGATCAAGGGGTGCGCATCAGCTTTGGACAGCCCGCAACGGCCCAGGACCTGAGAACTTCGCTCATAAAAATCCGTGACCTCATGGACGAAGATCCCGAAGACGACTTCACGCCGGTTGCTTAATACAGCTCGCCACCCAGTAACTGTGCAATCTCACTGCGGATATCCATGAGAATGGCATCCGCCATGGCAGCCTGGCCTTCCGCATTGGGATGCATGGCGCCGGTGGTTTCAGAAAATATCTGGGCCGATGACTGGTCATCAATTTTGCCTGACCTGTCGATCACCTTCTGGTTCACCGTCATATAGGCATCGTTGAACGTGCGTACCCAACGCTGGCGCAGCGCATAGGGATAATTTTGGGTGATGGGACTATAGGGCCGCCATTCCCTTGCTTTTCCCGACCAGGAGGACTGGCAGGTTTGCGTGGGCCTGTCAGCCTTACCCCAACAGGGAATCATCAAAATCTCGGCGGGATCATTGGCAAATTTGGAGCGCTGAGCGCAAAAGCCATGGCCCTGAAAAACCTGGTCGCCATAGACTCTTCCGGCAAAGGTCCAGCCATGGTCGCCGCTCAAGTCTTTCATGCGCCGGTTAAGGGTTGCCAATTGCTCATGAACCGCATTCAGCCTTCCGCCCGTTGTTGCAAGCCATGACGAAAAAGCATCGAGTGACTGATTGGCAGGGAAGCGGTCTTCCTCGTCGTCTTCGGTGCCACCCGCCGTACAAATCTGACCGGTTTCATCGACAAGCATATCCGGGTAGGCGGTGAGAATTACATGGGAGGCATCAAAGCCCTGACCATCGGCATCAAGGGGCACGGCGCGCTCGATGGCTTTTGCCAGCCGCGCATAGGCTCCCGGCAGTATGTCCTTCATGTTCCCGGCAAACTGTTTTGCCGAAACAGTCGCGCCAAAAAATTTTGCCAGGGTTGCCGAGGTTCCTTCACGCAGCGTTGCCCAGGCGACAACATTTCGAAAGCCAACGTCATTGCCGCCGATAGAGAGAAAGAGATAGTCAACGGAGCGGCGGAACTGATTGCCGGGACAAATCCACAAGCCGTCATCTTCCTCGGGTTTCACCTTGCAGAGTTCCTTCAAGAGCCAGCGGATCTGCGCATCCTTGGAGTCGCCCGACAGGAAGCGCGACGGCGGCGCTCCTGTACCATTTGACAATTCTGCCCTCGTTGTGCTGACACTTTCGACGTATTCCTGCGGGCCCAGAATACCCTCTTCGATGCCGGCACCGGAACAGGCGTAGCCCAAAAACGTCACCGCCGATTGCTGATTCTCAACGGCAATTTGCAGGGCGGCGCGCAATTGATGGCCATAGAGCGAGCGATGGCAGAGCTCGTCAGTCCAAAGGGCAGAACCGCTTGCATCATTATTCTTGCGACGGGGATAAAGATTTTTATAGCGCTGAGTCTCACTGAATTCGGCGGGCATATCGGGATTGCCTTCACCAGAACCAAAGCTGTCACCTAACCCCACGATGAGGAGATCGCGCACTCTTGCTTTCAGGGTGATGGGTTGTTCACCAACCACTGCCACCGAGATATCAGCGCCAGCGGGATAGGGAAGTGTGGCCATTACAGTCCCATCGCAGGGGGCCGTCACAGCAGGAGCGTCACCCACGCGCCATTCACAATTGAATTCGCTGAACAGGGAATTCTTGACGAGGGGGCGCAGGCTGATTTCAATCTCGTGGTCCTTCGGATTGATGTAACCGTCCACACCGCCACAGAGATCATGCGTGCGGGATTTCGGATTCCAGCACAGCCTGCCCGCCCCTTGGGCCGCCCAGCCGCGCCAATCAAATTTTGAGCGCTCAACGCGCGAGAAGGCGATGAAGCGATCATTGAGCACATGTTCTGCGCCCAGCACCGACGAGCTTCCGACGAGAAGGGATTTTTGCTCTTCAGACAGTTTCTGCTCATTCACATGGATGAGATATTGCCGCCAGGCGTTTTCATGGAGCTTGAAGAAGCTTGCGTCATTGAAGAGACGGAAGCGGTTGGTCACCTTCCACTCGATCTGAAAATCGGTGGCGTTGAGCGTTTGCGCCTCCGACGGCGCCGCCAAGAACAGACAGATGAGCGCTGTTAGAAACTGAAAAACCCGCAATCCCACCAAATCACCCGTCCGTTAACCTAACGGGCTTGTGGCAAGGCAAGACTACGGAATTGTGGCGGCCTGTCTCCTTATCCACTTGACGCCCGCACACTTCAGTCCTATCTGGAGCCTAGCTGTTAGCACTCCTATCGTGTGACTGCTAACAGGGGTTGAGACGGATTCACGTTTCGACTTTAAATGCAAATAAAATCAATATGTTATGAGGAGTTCGACATGAAATTCCGTCCTTTGCACGACCGGGTCGTGGTGAAGCGGGTTGACGAAGACACCAAGACCAAGGGTGGCATCATCATCCCAGAAACGGCGCAAGAGAAGCCGATGCAGGGCAAAATCATCGCCGTAGGCCCAGGGGCCCGCGATGAAAGCGGCAAGCTGGTTCCGCTCGATGTGAAGAAGGGCGACACCGTCCTTTTCGGCAAATGGTCAGGCACCGAAGTCAAGATCGACGGCGATGAGCTCTTGATCATGAAAGAGTCCGACATCATGGGCGTGCTCGACAAGTAAGTTTTTTCAGAAAAGAGGAATATTCACATGGCTGCAAAAGAAGTCCGCTTCGGCGGCGAAGCCCGCGAGCGAATGCTGCGCGGCGTCGACATTCTCGCTAACGCGGTGAAGGTCACCCTCGGCCCCAAGGGCCGCAACGTCATTCTCGACAAGTCGTTCGGTGCGCCACGCACCACCAAGGACGGTGTTACCGTTGCCAAGGAAATCGAACTTGATGACAAGTTCGAAAACATGGGCGCCCAGATGGTGCGCGAAGTTGCCTCCAAGACCAATGACATCGCAGGCGACGGCACCACAACCGCAACAGTTCTGGCACAAACCATCGTGCGCGAAGGCTGCAAGTCAGTCGCCGCCGGCATGAACCCGATGGACCTTCGCCGGGGCATCGACATGGCGGTTACCGCCGTGGTCGAAGACCTCAAGAAGCGTTCGAAGAAGATCAAGTCCTCGGAGGAAGTTGGCCAGGTTGGCACAATTTCGGCCAATGGCGAAAAGGCCATCGGTGACATGATTGCCAAGGCCATGCAGAAGGTCGGCAATGAGGGCGTGATCACGGTTGAAGAAGCCAAGACCGCTGAAACCGAGCTCGAAGTTGTTGAAGGCATGCAGTTTGACCGGGGCTATCTCTCGCCCTACTTCATCACCAATGCCGACAAGATGCTGTGCGAACTGGAAGATGTTTACATTCTTCTCCACGAGAAGAAGCTTTCATCGCTCCAGGCCATGCTGCCAATTTTGGAAGCTGTGGTTCAGTCGGCACGTCCCCTGCTGATCGTCGCGGAAGATATTGAAGGCGAAGCACTGGCCACCCTCGTGGTCAACAAGCTGCGCGGCGGCCTCAAGGTTGCAGCGGTGAAGGCTCCGGGCTTCGGCGACCGCCGCAAGGCCATGCTGGAAGACATCGCAACGCTCTCGGGCGGCCAGGTCATCTCTGAAGACCTCGGCATCAAGCTTGAGAATGTCGGCCTCGATATGCTGGGGCGTGCAAAACGGGTTCGCATCGACAAGGAAAACACCACGATCATCGACGGCGCCGGCAAGAAGGCCGACATCGCAGGCCGGGTGGCCCAGATCAAGGCGCAGATCGAAGACACGACTTCCGACTACGACAAGGAAAAGCTGCAGGAACGTCTGGCGAAGCTCGCCGGCGGTGTTGCGGTGATCCGGGTTGGCGGTTCCACCGAAGTCGAAGTGAAGGAACGCAAGGACCGCGTTGACGATGCTTTGAACGCCACGCGCGCTGCTGTTGAAGAAGGCATCGTTCCAGGCGGCGGTGTTGCGCTGCTCCGCGCCAAGAAGGCGCTTGATGCAGTGACCTCGAAGAACCCTGACGTGCAGGCTGGCATCAACATTGTGTCGAAGGCGCTCGAGGCGCCGCTTCGCCAAATCGTTGAGAACGCCGGTGTTGAAGGCTCGATCGTGGTCGGCAAGCTCCTTGAGAAATCCGGCAACTACGGCTTTGACGCGCAGAACGAGGAATATGTGGACATGGTTGCCGCCGGCATCATCGATCCCACCAAGGTTGTGCGCGTGGCGCTTCAGGATGCGGCATCGGTTGCCTCCATCCTGATTACCACGGAAGCCATGATCGCCGAGAAGCCCAAGGACAAGTCTCCTGCCATGCCCGGCGGCATGGGCGGCGGCATGGGCGGCGGAATGGGTGGAATGGACTTCTAAGAAGTCCGACACGCTTTTACGGAATACGAAACCCCGGTGGAAACACCGGGGTTTTTGTTTCACCGAGTTAAGATTTCAGAACCTTTTCAGGCAGATTTCAGGACATTTGCTATGCCGCAGAACAAAGTTGAGGCAGTTAAACCAAGAGAGAAAGGCCCATAACCATGTTGACGATATCCTTTCCGCTCCCTGGCTTGAACGTCAGTCCGTTGAGGGGTCTGGAGGGCGCAAAGCAGTGGGTGAAATTGCGCATCACTGGCAGGCGCGAAAGGCTACAGCGCAAGCAGGTTGCAGCGCGGCTGCAGTGGCTCAGCGAGCAGGACCCCAGTCTCTATGCAGATCTGAGAGTAGGCCCCGGTCCATCGCCATTGGCACGTTCCGCTGTGCCACTTCTTCCCCATGTGGTGATCGCTGGTTTCCTCCACGCCAACAGCGATGAAACCTGACTGTAATTCACTCAGGAAGGCCGGCGCGGCGCAGCCCGTCGAACCAAGCTGTTTCCACGCCCTTGTCGTAGAAGGGCTGGATTCGCGACACGCGCGAAATCGAAAGCGTGGGGGAGGTGCGAAGCGCCCGCACCCTTGCCATGTCTGCCACTTCCGTCAGTCCGGCATTCGCGGCACTCGCCATCGCCAGGCAATGCGCCAGGATGAAATCGGACTTGACCTGCATGGCCGCTTCCGCCGCCTCCATTGCCCTGGCGTAGTTGCCGGCGCTGAAATGGACGAGGCCTTCACAGCAATTCAGGCTGTATCCCTGCGGGTCATTGGGACTGAGGTGGCGGACACGTTGAATATGCGCAAGTGCCGTGTCGACATCGGCGATCTCGCAACGGATCCAGGCGCTGTAGAGCCAGGCGGAGGCGAGGCTCGGACTCAGCGCAGTTGCCCGGTCGACGCACAGAACGGCGGACTTTGGATCACCACAGAGTTCGCACAACGCAAAGGCCGCGCAGCTAAGCGCCACGGCATCATCCTGTCCGAGCTCGATCGCCCGGCGTGCCAGCCTCTCGGCCTCGCCGTATTCCCGTCCGTAGTCCTCAACCCAACCTCCCGTATTGCGCTGCACATAGAGACGCGCCGCGAAGCCATAGGTCGTCGCATAGTTGGGATCGAGTTCGATGGCGCGATAGAGATTGGCCAGCGCCTCGTCGTTGCCGCTGCGGGTGATCCTGTAGAAATCCGCCAGTCCGCGCAGGTAATAGTCGTAGGCCTGCAAGCTCTCCGTCGCCTTGCGGCCAACCCGGCCGATCTCGGCCAGTTCGATTTTCGGCGCAATGGCGCCCACTACGCGCGACGTGATCTGGTCCTGAAAGTCGAATATATCTGCCAGGAGGCCGTCAAACTTCTCCGCCCACAGGTGGGCGCCCGTATCGGCGTCGACCAGGTGGGCCGAAACGCGCATACGGTCGCCTGACGT